>NZ_JH591084.1:0-29835 GCF_000242295.1 Haemophilus sp. oral taxon 851 str. F0397 | reverse complement strand
CGGTTTTGTACGTTCAAATTTTTCTTTAGACATTGCTAATGTTTCCTAAGAAGTGCGGTATAAAACAATCATGTTTTACACCGCTGGTTTACAAAAATTATTTTTTACGCGCTTCAATTACTGCAGCTGCAACACTTGTTGGAGCTTCAGCATATTTTAACGGTTCCATTGAGTATGATGCACGACCTTGAGTTTGTGAACGTAAGTCTGTTGCATAGCCGAACATTTCTGAAAGTGGAACTTCAGCATCGATCTTAACAACGAACTCATTCGCTTCTTGACCGTTCACCATAGCACGACGACGGCTTAAGTCACCAATTACATCACCAACATATTCAGGTGGAGTTTCAACTTCAACTTTCATAATTGGCTCAAGTAATACTGGGTTTGCTTTTGCGAATGCTGCTTTGAATGCTAAAGATGCAGCAAGTTTAAACGCTAACTCAGATGAGTCCACATCATGGTATGAACCGAAGTGTAAACGTACACCAAGATCAACTACTGGGTAACCCGCTAATGGACCAGATTTAAGCTGTTCTTGGATACCTTTATCAACCGCAGGAATGTATTCACCAGGAATTACACCACCTTTGATTTCATTTACAAATTCGTAACCTGGGCCTTCTGGATCTAATGGATATAAGTCAATAACAACGTGACCATATTGACCACGACCACCAGATTGTTTTGCGTGTTTACCTTCCACATCATTAACACGAGTGCGGATAGTTTCACGATAAGATACTTGTGGTTTACCGATGTTAGCTTCCACTTTAAACTCACGTTTCATACGGTCAACGATGATATCTAAGTGTAACTCACCCATACCAGAAATAATGGTTTCGCCAGATTCTTCATCAGTGTGAACACGGAATGAAGGGTCTTCTTGAGCAAGACGACCTAATGCTAAGCCCATTTTTTCTTGGTCAGCTTTAGTTTTTGGTTCTACCGCAACAGAGATTACTGGCTCTGGGAATTCCATACGCTCAAGGATGATAGGTGCTTCAATTGCACATAATGTATCACCAGTAGTTACATCTTTTAAGCCGATAGCAGCTGCGATGTCACCTGCGCGAACTTCTTTAATTTCTTCACGTTTGTTAGCGTGCATCTGTACGATACGACCAAAACGTTCGCGTTTTTGACGTACAGAGTTTAATACTGTGTCACCAGAATTAATAACACCAGAATATACACGGAAGAAGGTTAAGTTACCTACGAATGGGTCAGTTGCAATTTTGAATGCTAATGAAGAGAATGGTTCTTCATCGCTTGCGTGACGCTCACCTTCAGTTTCATCAAGGTTGATACCTTTGATCGCCGGAATATCAGTTGGTGCCGGTAAGTATTCAACAACGGCATCCAGCATAGCTTGAACACCTTTGTTTTTGAACGCAGAACCACAAGTTACTAAGATGATTTCGTTTGCTAATACACGTTGACGTAATGCAAGTTTGATTTCTTCTTCAGAAAGATCTTCACCGCCAAGGTATTTTTCCATTAATTCTTCAGATGCTTCAGCCGCTGCTTCAACAAGGTTTTGACGCCATTCTTCGCAGTCTGCTTGCATATTTGCAGGTACATCTTCATAGGTGAAGGTCATACCTTGGTCAGCTTCGTTCCAGTTGATCGCTTTCATTTTGATCAAGTCAACAACACCAGTGAAGTTATCTTCTGCACCAATTGGAAGTTGAAGAGGAACTGCGTTAGCGCCTAAACGAGTTTTCAATTGCTCAACTACGCGTAAGAAATTTGCACCAGTACGGTCCATCTTGTTTACGAACGCAATACGTGGCACTTGATATTTATTAGCTTGACGCCATACAGTTTCAGATTGTGGTTGAACACCACCAACCGCACAGTAAACCATTACCGCACCATCAAGAACACGCATAGAACGTTCTACTTCAACAGTAAAGTCTACGTGTCCTGGAGTATCGATAACGTTGATGCGGTGTTGTTGGAACTGTTGTGACATACCAGACCAGAATGCAGTTGTTGCCGCAGAGGTAATGGTAATACCACGCTCTTGTTCTTGTTCCATCCAGTCCATCGTTGCTGCACCATCGTGCACTTCACCGATTTTGTGGCTAACACCAGTATAGAATAAGATACGCTCAGTAGTAGTGGTTTTACCCGCATCAATATGCGCACTGATACCGATATTACGATATCTTTCAATAGGGGTTGTACGAGCCATTATTATAACCTTGTTTATTTAATATCAGTTTATATAAGGGTAAGGCTTCATCAATGATGAAGCCCTTTAAATTCAAAACTTATTACCAACGGTAGTGAGCAAATGCTTTGTTAGCTTCAGCCATGCGGTGAACATCTTCACGTTTTTTCACTGCTGCACCTTTATTATCTGAAGCATCAGATAATTCGTTTGCAAGGCGTAAAGCCATTGATTTATCACCACGTTTACGTGCTGCTTCAACGATCCAACGCATACCTAATGCGTTACGACGTACAGGGCGCACTTCAACTGGTACTTGGTAAGTAGAACCACCAACACGACGAGATTTAACCTCAACAGTTGGACGTACGTTTTCAAGTGCAACTTCAAACGCTTCTAAAGGCTCTTTACCTGTGCGTTGTGCTAAAGTTTCTAAAGCACCATAAACGATTGATTCAGCAACGGATTTTTTACCGTCTACCATGATTACATTAATAAATTTTGCAAGTAATTCTGAACCGAACTTCGGATCTGGAAGAATCTTGCGTGCTTCAACACTACGACGACGTGGCATTGCGAATTTCTCCGTATTTTAATCTTCAGGATATCCAAAACCCATCAGCAATATTTCTCATTGAGAAAATTTGCAGCGCAAAGCGCTTTTTGACTGGAGTTTATGGTTTAAATTGTTTTGCTAATTTAGACGTTTGGCCTTACTTAACGGAGAACCATTAAGCTTTAGGGCGTTTAACGCCGTATTTAGAACGACCTTGTTTACGATCTTTAACGCCTGCGCAGTCTAATGCACCGCGTACTGTGTGGTAACGCACACCTGGTAAGTCTTTAACACGACCACCACGGATTAATACAACACTGTGCTCTTGAAGGTTGTGACCTTCACCACCGATATAAGAAGTTACTTCAAAACCGTTAGTTAAGCGGATACGACATACTTTACGTAACGCTGAGTTTGGTTTTTTAGGAGTTGTAGTATATACACGAGTACATACACCACGTTTCTGCGGGCAAGCCTCTAATGCAGGAACGTTGCTTTTTACAACCTTTTTCACACGCGGTTTGCGTACTAGCTGGTTGATAGTTGCCATTAAAAAAGCTCCAGTTTAAATGTTATTCAATAATAGAATGTTGTTCAAAAAATCTACTTCCATACAGAAATAGACGGCGAATTTTAATCGTTCTGAGGTTTGTTGTCAATAATTAAACAGCGCCAAAGATCCGCGAAAGGATCTTTGGTTGCGTACAAAAAACGTTTTCAAAATTCACCGCACTTTTTTATTCAAAATACCAAACCAATTGCCCCAGCGAAATGACAGTTTTATAATTTCTACTTAATTAGTATTAAATTACAATCATTATGTTACGCTCGCTCAAATTTCACTTACGCTATTTCTTCCATAAAAAGCTACGCCAAACACACAGAATTTCCCACAAAAGTTTAGAATTTATCTGCCTAATTATAGGTGCAACATTTGTCTCACTCTTTTCATTTGGCTTTGCGAAATTATCTGATCTTGGCCTAGAATTAAACGCTCATTGGTCATCTCAATATCCTATTGCGGTTTGGTTTGTGTTACCCCTTGGCATGGCTTGCCTGACTTGGTTTACGAAAAAATATACTCCCTATGTAGGAGGAAGCGGTATTCCGCAAGTCATTGCATCAATTAATCTTCCTCATAGTAGCTATAAAACCAAATTAGTTGAATTCAGCCAAACTATTTGGAAAATTCCTCTTACCTTTTTGGCTATGCTTATCGGTGCATCAGTTGGGCGTGAAGGTCCATCAGTACAAGTTGGCGCAGCTGTCATGCTTGCATGGGGAAATTATTGTAGAAAACATAATTTAGCGTTTAGAGGATTAAGCACCAATGAATTACTTGCCACAGGTGCAGCAGGTGGGCTTGCAGCAGCCTTTAATGCACCTTTGGCAGGAGTGATATTTGCGATTGAAGAACTCGGGCGTGGTGTAATGTTACGTTGGGAACGACGAGTATTGATCGGGGTATTAGCTGCTGGTTTTATTCTTGTCGCGATTCAAGGAAACAGCCCTTATTTTCCAAGTTATCAAGGGGCAACATCTGTTTCTTATCTCTATCTTTGGCTTACAATTTGTGGAGTGGTTTGTGGCATTCTAGGTGGCATATTCGGACGACTATTAGCAAAAGGTCTCGCAGGATTATCACCTGAAAAATGGCGTGGCTGGGTTCGCCAACATCCTATTTATATTGCTTCATTATTGGGTTTAGTGCTTGCTGCACTCGGCAGTTACACTCACGGACAAACTTATGGTACTGGCTATAAGGTTGTTGCGCACGCTTTAGAAGGGCAAGCTATAGAGCCTGAAATTGGCATCCTTAAACTTTTGGCAACGGTAACCACTTATTGGAATGGTATTGCTGGTGGTATCTTTACCCCATCACTAACAACGGGAGCAGGCATTGGCGCAATGCTTTGGGATCTCAGTGGCGGCATGATCGATCAACGTTTTTTAGTGATTTTATGTATGGCGGCGTTTTTAGCTGGCGGTACACAATCACCAGTTACAGCCAGTGTTGTTGTAATGGAAATGACAGGCGCACAACCCGTTCTCATTTGGCTCTTGATTTCCAGCATTATTGCATCCATAATCTCGCGCCAATTTAGCCCAAAACCATTTTATCACTTTGCTGCAGGCCGTTTTCGCCAGCAAATGCAATCTCGCCAAGCTGAAGAATTACGCAGCAAAACCGAATAAGAGAAATAAAAATGCCTCAAAATCTACCGCACTTTTACCGCGGCCGTTTTTCTGTTGCGCCAATGTTAGATTGGACAACGCGCCATTGTCGTTATTTTCATCGCCAATTTTCAAAGCATGCGCTACTTTACACTGAAATGGTCACAGCGCCTGCGATTATCCATGCCAAATACGATCACTTGGATTTTGATCTACAAGAAAATCCCGTTGCATTACAGCTGGGAGGAAGCGATCCTG
Source organism: Haemophilus sp. oral taxon 851 str. F0397 (assembly GCF_000242295.1). Classification (NCBI taxonomy): domain Bacteria; kingdom Pseudomonadati; phylum Pseudomonadota; class Gammaproteobacteria; order Pasteurellales; family Pasteurellaceae; genus Haemophilus; species Haemophilus sp. oral taxon 851. The sequence goes on along the minus strand of NZ_JH591084.1, from coordinate 24,667 downwards.
AACAACTCAAATATTGTGCAAAACTTGCTGAGGAACGAGGCTATCACGAAATTAATCTTAATGTAGGATGCCCTTCTGATCGCGTACAAAATGGGATGTTTGGCGCTTGCTTAATGGCGAAAGCAGATTTGGTAGCAGACTGTGTAGAACAAATGCAAAGTGCGGTCAAAATTCCAGTCACGGTGAAAACGCGTATTGGCATTGATGAATTAGACAGCTATGAATTTTTATGTGATTTTATTGAAAAGGTTCAAGGAAAAGGTTGCCAAGAGTTTATTATCCACGCACGAAAAGCTTGGCTTTCAGGATTAAGCCCGAAAGAAAATCGAGAAATTCCGCCATTAGATTATGCTCGGGTGTATCAACTAAAACGTGATTTTCCACATCTAACTATCGCAATTAATGGCGGCATAAAAACCATTGAAGAAATGAAGCAACATTTGCAATATGTGGACGGTGTGATGGTTGGGCGAGAAGCCTATCAAAATCCAAGTTTACTTGGGCAAATTGACCAAGCCTTATTTGATCCTAACGCACCAATTGTTACCGCACATAAAGCAGTACTGTCAATGCTTCCTTATATTGAGCAAGAACTTAGCCAAGGCATACACCTTAATCATATCGTCCGTCATATGTTAGGCGCATTCCAAAATTGCAAAGGCGCTCGTCAATGGCGACGCTATTTAAGCGAAAATGCGTTTAAACAAGGCGCAGGAATTGAAGTGGTTGAAACCGCCTTAAGCTTTGTAGAAAGCTAATCCTAAAAACAAAATAAGCCGCAAAAGTGCGGCTTATTTTTTAGCTATTTTTCTTACGCAATACGCATTTGAAAAATCACCAATTCAGCTTGGCAACAGAAAGTAAAATCTGCCTTTAATAAATAACCATCATCCACTTTTGTAATTTCAGATTGAATTTCACAAGGTTCACTTTCTACATCACGCGCTTTCTGAGTAAAAAATGCGAGCGCTTCTTGCGCTTGTTCCTCACTGTCATAAACATATTCAATAACCTGACTACAATCACGATTATCGAAAAGTGATTTCATATCAAATGTGTTACAACCTACACATTCAATCGGTTTTTCAGTTTGAATTGCCATAATATTATCCCTTTTATTCAGATTATTTTGCAGCAACAAAACCTACTGCTTCATACACTTTCGCCAAGGTTTCTTGCGCTTTTGCACGAGCTTTTTCCGCACCTTGTCGTAAGATATTATCTAATAAAGCTTCATCATTACGATATTGATGGAAACGTTCTTGTAAACCAGCAAGTAAAGTTGATACTTCATCCGCTACTGCTGTTTTTAAATGTCCGTACATTTTACCTTCAAATTCTTTTTCAAGATCAGCAATTGGCTTATCCGTAACCGCAGAAAGAATATCTAAAAGATTGGATACCCCCGCTTTATTTTGCACGTCATAACGAACAACAGGCGGCTCATCTGAATCTGTTACGGCACGTTTAATTTTCTTCGCCACAGATTTTGGATCTTCCAAAAGTGTCACTACATTGTTGCGGTTATCATCTGATTTTGACATTTTCTTTTCAGGATCTTGCAATGACATAATACGTGCACCTGCTTTTCCAATGAAAATTTCAGGAATGGTGAAAATATTGCCATAAAGCGCATTAAAGCGGTTTGCAATATCACGCGTAATTTCTAAGTGTTGTTTTTGGTCATCGCCGACAGGCACACTTTTTGCTTGATAAAGTAAAATATCCGCCGCCATTAACACAGGATAATCAAACAAACCTACGTTAATATTTTCTGCATAACGCGCTGATTTATCTTTGAATTGCGTCATTCGGCTCATTTCACCGAAATAGGTGTAGCAGTTTAACACCCAGCTTAATTGCGTGTGTTCTGGAACGTGAGATTGAACAAAAATAGTACTTTTATTTGGATCAATTCCGCACGCCAAATAAAGTGCAAGCACATCAAGCGTTGCTTTGCGAAGGGCAACAGGATCTTGACGCACAGTGATCGCATGTAAATCAACTACGCAGAAAATACATTCATAATCCTCTTGCATTTTCACCCAGTTGCGCAACGCGCCCAAATAATTTCCGATAGTTAATTCACCAGAAGGCTGCACGCCACTAAAAACAATTGGTTTTGCCATAATCAATCCTTAATACCTTAAAACTGTTCGCACATCATACCAGAAACTCTAGGCTTTTTTAATGTTCGAGTTCAAAAGCTAGGTTAAAAATGCTATATTTAACGGAAACGTTTTCCTAATATTTTCTAATGAAAAACTACCACGATATTGTTCTTGCCCTTGCTGGAGTGTGCCAATCAGCAAAATTGGTTCATCAACTTGCAACAGAAAGTCGAGCTGATTCAGATACATTTTTAACCGCACTTAATAGCCTTTTCATTACCCAACCACAACGAATCGAAGATGTTTTTGGTGGCGAAGTTCGTCATTTAAAATTAGGTCTAGACACCTTAATTCACCAGCTCAATGCACAAGGCGATCAAAATTTAACTCGCTATTGGTTAAGCCTTTTGGCGTTAGAAGGAAAATTATCGAAAAATCCCGATGCCAAACAAACATTGGGAAATCGAATTTCTCGCCTAAAAGAACAAGAAATTCATTATGCTCGCGATAGTGAAACAATGCTATCTATAATGGCGAATATTTACAGCGACGTTATTAGCCCATTAGGCAAAAAAATTCACATCCTAGGCTCACCTGATTATTTGCGACAAGAACTCGTGCAAAATAAAATTCGTGCAGTTTTACTTGCTGGCATTCGCTCTGCCGTGCTGTGGAAACAAATGGGCGGAACAAAATGGCAAATTTTATTTTTCCGCAGAAAATTACTTGCCACCGCAAAACAGATTTATTCTTCTATTTATTAATACAATTCTGGAGCAAACATTTATGCAACTCTCTACACTGACCGCACTTTCCCCTCTTGATGGTCGTTATCAAGATAAAGTAACTCCATTACGCGCTATTTTTAGCGAATTCGGGTTAATGAAATTCCGTGTAGCTGTGGAAGTTCGTTGGTTACAAAAATTAGCTTCAACGGCAGAAATTACCGAAGTACCGCCATTTTCTACGCAAGCAAATGCTTTTTTAGATGGAATTGTGACTAATTTTAATGAGACAGATGCTGCGCGTATTAAAGAAATTGAGCGTACAACCAATCACGATGTGAAAGCCGTTGAGTATTTTCTGAAAGAGAAAATTCAAAATGAAGTAGAACTAGCAAATGTTTCCGAATTTATTCACTTCGCTTGCACCTCAGAAGACATTAACAACCTCTCTCACGCATTAATGTTAAGCACCGCTCGTGATGAAGTGATTTTACCAGAATGGCAAAAACTGATTGATGAAATCACTCGTCTTGCAGAAGAATATAAAACGATTCCATTACTTTCTCGCACACATGGCCAACCAGCGTCACCAAGCACCGTGGGCAAAGAAATGGCGAATGTCGTTTACCGTCTAAAACGTCAATTTAAACAACTCCAAAACGCGGAAATCTTAGGTAAAATCAATGGTGCGGTAGGTAACTACAATGCGCATTTATCAGCATATCCTAATATTAATTGGCATAAATTCAGTGAAGAATTTGTTACTTCATTAGGTATTCAATGGAATCCTTATACCACGCAAATTGAACCGCACGATTACATCGCTGAATTTTTTGATGCTGTAGTACGCTTTAATACCATTATCATTGATTTTGATCGTGATTTATGGGGATACATTGCATTAAATCACTTTAAACAACGAACTATTGCTGGCGAAATCGGTTCTTCAACCATGCCACATAAAGTCAATCCAATTGATTTTGAAAACTCAGAGGGCAATCTAGGCTTAGCGAATGCAGTAATGACCCATTTAGGTCAAAAATTACCAATTTCTCGCTGGCAGCGTGACTTAACGGATTCAACCGTATTGCGTAACTTAGGCGTAGGATTAGGTTATTGTTTGATCGCTTATGCTTCAACACGCAAAGGCATTAGTAAACTTGAAGTAAATCAACCGCACTTATTAGAAGAACTCAATCAAAACTGGGAAGTTTTGGCTGAACCAATTCAAACCGTAATGCGCCGCTATGGAATAGAAAAACCTTACGAAAAATTAAAAGAATTGACGCGAGGTAAACGAGTGACAGAACAGGCTATGCGTGAATTTATTGATAAGTTGGATATTCCACAAGAAGAAAAATTACGTTTACAAAAATTAACACCCGCTACTTATATTGGGGCTGCAGTGGAATTAGTAGAGAAACTATCATAGGAATTTGGCTCTTTTTCCAACAATATTCTTTACAAGAACATAGCTTTTCTCTATAATCCTGCGCCTGTGTTAGTCAATCTAACAAATTTCTGGTTGGTGCTTGACCTATTCAAGCCCCATCCAAGACCGTAGGGGAGTAATCTTAATTATCCTACGTAGATGGTGAACAGAATAAGAATTTTTCTTGCTTCTGGGCGCCGAAGTCATCCTAGTCTTAGGATTAGGTAAATTAATTCCGAGCAATCGGAGTGTATTCAGGAGCTAAAAGCCAATGGCATTAAATCTTCAAGACAAACAAGCAATTGTTGCTGAAGTAAATGAAGCAGCCAAAGGTGCACTTTCAGCAGTAATCGCGGATTCTCGCGGTGTAACTGTTGAGAAAATGACTGAATTACGTAAATCAGCACGTGAAGCTGGCGTTACAATGCGTGTAGTTCGTAATACTTTATTACGTCGCGCAGTTGAAGGCACAGATTACGAATGCTTAAAAGATACGTTTGTAGGTCCAACACTTATCGCGTTCTCTAACGAACACCCGGGCGCAGCTGCTCGTTTGTTCAAAGAGTTTGCTAAAGCAAACGATAAGTTTGAAATTAAAGGTGCAGCCTTTGAAGGTAAAATCCAAGATGTTGAATTCTTGGCAACATTACCAACTTACGAAGAAGCGATTGCACGTTTAATGGGCACAATGAAAGAAGCTGCAGCAGGCAAACTTGCTCGCACCTTCGCGGCATTACGCGACAAATTACAAGAAGCAGCTTAATCATTAAGCGTTTCTTACTTCATCTAACTTTATTTATTTTAGGAATTGATTGTTATGTCATTAACTAACGAACAAATCATTGAAGCGATTGCTTCAAAAACTGTAACTGAAATCGTTGAATTAATCGCAGCGATGGAAGAAAAATTCGGTGTTTCAGCAGCGGCAGCAGTAGCAGCAGCTCCAGCAGCAGGCGGCGCAGCGGCAGCAGAAGAAAAAACTGAATTCGACGTAATTCTTGCAGCAGCTGGTGCTAACAAAGTAGCAGTAATCAAAGCAGTACGTGGTGCAACTGGTTTAGGCTTAAAAGAAGCTAAAGATTTAGTTGAATCTGCTCCAGCAGCATTAAAAGAAGGTGTTTCTAAAGAAGAAGCTGAAGCACTTAAGAAAGAATTAGAAGAAGCTGGTGCACAAGTAGAAATTAAATAATTTCTATTTTAACCACTTTAAAATTCAGAAAACCGATGGGAAACCATCGGTTTTTTCCTATCTAAAAAGCCGTAACTTCCTTCATTTAAAAACTTATCATCTTCTCCTTTCTACGATAAAATATTTCCCATTATTACTGATAAATAAAGAGAAAATCTATGACTACAAAAGCATTAAGTGCGGTAATTTTAGCAGCCGGAAAAGGAACGCGCATGTATTCCGATTTACCAAAAGTACTACATACAATAGCTGGTAAACCAATGGTAAAACATGTAATTGATACTGCTCATCAATTAGGCGCAGAAAATATTCATTTAATCTATGGCCACGGTGGAGACTTAATGCGTAGCCATCTTGCAAATGAACAAGTAAATTGGGTATTACAAACAGAACAACTTGGTACTGCACATGCAGTTCAACAAGCGGCACCTTTCTTTAAGGATAACGAAAATATTGTTGTACTTTACGGCGATGCTCCATTAATAACTAAAGAAACATTAGAAAAGTTAATTAAAGCAAAACCAGAAAATGGCATTGCATTGCTTACCGTAAATTTAGATAACCCAACAGGCTATGGGAGAATTATCCGTGAAAATGGCAATGTTGTAGCAATTGTAGAACAAAAAGATGCAAATGCTGATCAACTAAATATTAAAGAAGTAAATACTGGCGTTATGGTATCCGATGGTGCAAGTTTCAAAAAATGGCTAGCTCGTGTAGGCAATAATAATGCTCAAGGCGAATATTACTTAACGGATCTGATTGCTCTCGCAAACCAAGATAATTGCCAAGTTGTTGCGGTACAAGCAACAGATGTGATGGAAGTTGAAGGTGCAAATAATCGCTTACAATTAGCCGCACTTGAACGTTATTTCCAAAATAAACAAGCCTCCAAACTATTACTTGAAGGCGTAATGATCTACGATTCCGCTCGCTTTGACCTACGTGGAACATTAGAGCATGGAAAAGATGTGGAAATCGACGTTAATGTTATTATCGAAGGTAGTGTTAAACTCGGCGATCGCGTAAAAATTGGCGCAGGTTGCGTATTGAAAAATGTTGTTATTGGAAATGATGTAGAAATAAAACCCTATTCAGTGCTAGAGGATTCTGTAGTGGGAGAAAAAGCCGCAATCGGTCCATTTTCTCGTTTACGCCCAGGTGCAGAACTCGCAGCTGAAACACATGTCGGTAACTTTGTAGAAATTAAAAAATCTACCGTTGGTAAAGGTTCTAAAGTAAATCACCTAACCTATGTTGGCGATTCAGAAATCGGCTCAAATTGTAATATTGGTGCGGGCGTCATCACCTGTAACTACGATGGTGCAAATAAATTTAAAACGATCATCGGTGATGATGTGTTTGTTGGATCGGATACACAATTAGTCGCGCCAGTAAAAGTCGCAAATGGCGCAACTATTGGTGCTGGTACAACAATTACACGTGATGTTGGAGAAAATGAATTAGTGATTACACGAGTTCCTCAACGCCATATTCAAGATTGGCAACGACCAACAAAGAAAAAATAAAATAGCATAAAAAATCCTACGTTTTATCGTAGGATTTTTTTATAAACCGATTTTACAAATCGTGATTAAAACTACATAAAAAATAACCGCACTTAATACCAATAATTTAAAAGCCAATTTAGGCTTTCTCTGATGTAGGCGATATAAAATTCGAGCTACCACCGCAAGAATAATAGGATAAATCCAAAAAAATATTGAGAATAAATTAACTTGCCAAGTTTCCAAGTTTGAATTTTTCTCAAATGTAGTGGAAAGCAACAGAGCCATCGGACATAACAATACAGGAGCACAAAAAACAGCTAATCCCCAAGAAAATAAACTAAAGCCACGAGGCAAAGATTGTCTTGTCATAATTTAAAAATTTTACAAACAAAAGATAATTACAATATAACAAATACTGTGATTATTAGAAAGTAATTGGAAATCTATAGACTTGAATAAAGTGAAATGGCGCACCCGAAAGGATTCGAACCTTTGACCGCTCGGTTCGTAGCCGAGTACTCTATCCAGCTGAGCTACGGGTGCGTAGACGATGCTTTAATTATTCATAACCACTTTAATAAGATAGAGCCGTTTTAAAATGGCGCACCCGAGAGGATTCGAACCTCTGACCGCTCGGTTCGTAGCCGAGTACTCTATCCAGCTGAGCTACGGGTGCAGAATAAATAAAACAAACAATGGCGGTGAGAGAGGGATTCGAACCCTCGATGGAGCTTTTTAACCCCATACTCCCTTAGCAGGGGAGCGCCTTCAGCCTGCTCGGCCATCTCACCACAATCGGTGTGAGCGGTATAATACGTTTTTTAGAAAATATGTCAAACCATTTTTTGAAAAACATACCTGTTTGAATATTTTATCTACACATTAAATATATTATTGAATAAAAATCTACTTATCATTCAAAAATACTAAAATCTTAGATATTGTTTCCCGTCTTAATTCATCTTACTCAAATAACACCTCATGTTTAGAATTTAGTGCTGTTAATGCCCCCTCGTTCTATTATTAAAAAAAGAACCGCACTTTTTGAAGTGCGGTTATATTTCTAATAGTTTTACGCCACCTGGTTAGGTTGTTTAAATACCGTAACTTCTGGTGCTACACCTGTAAATTTCTCAATCTGAACGATACAAGTATTTGGTGAATTGCCTTGTGCCAGTTTAGATGTACCTTCATCTCGAGTTAACACATTTGCACAACCATTTTTACATAATGGTTTTTCACCTTTACCAAGTTCATTTGGGTCATACCATGCACCCTCATGTAGAGCAATGGTACCTTTGATGATATTTTCTGTTACAACCGCACCTGCAAGCACTTGACCGCGTTTGCTATGAATGCGAACAATATCACCTTCTTTAATTCCACGTGCGACCGCATCTTCAGGATGAATCATCACTGGTTCACGATCATTTACTGCGTATTTTTGACGTAATGAAGTATGAGCTAATTGGCTATGTAAGCGATAATAAGGATGTGGTGTCACTAAAGCTAAAGGATATTCTTCCGTCACATTACCTGCAAACTCTTCTGGTTCCATCCAGCTTGGGTGACCTTTACAGTCGTTATAATGCATTTTCTCGATAACATCAGAGAAAATCTCAATTTTACCTGACGGCGTGCCGAGAGGATTGAGCAATGGATCTTCACGGAATTCACCATAACGCACCCATTCCTTCGCAGCTTCACCCACCTCAAAACTTAATGGTTTATTTTCTGCCCAGAATTTGTCAAAACGTGGCATTGCTACACGGTTTGCACGTGCGGCACTAAAGGCTGCATTATAGAATTCTTCCAACCATTCCATTTCAGTTTTACCTTCTGTGTATTGTTCTTCCACACCGGCACGTTTAGCAAGCTCAACGAAAATATCGTAGTCATTTTTCGCTTCAAATTGTGGGGGAACCACTTGTTTCATTGGATAAACACTCATCATGGAGTAGTCGCCAGCCATGGTTAAGTCATTACGTTCATAACTCGTCGTAGCTGGTAACACAATATCTGCCATGCGTGCAGTTGGCGTCCAGTTCACCTCATTGACAATCACCACATCAGGTTTCTGGAAAGCTTTCACTAAGGTATTGGTATCTTGATGGTGAACAAATGGGTTACCGCCAGCCCAATATACTGCTTTGATATCAGGGTAAGTAATTTCAGTACCGTTATAATGAATTTTTTTGCCAGGATTGAGCAACACATCTGAAATACGCGCCAATGGGAAAGCAGATTTAGACGTATCATCTAACCATGTTTTTGCACCTGCTTTGCCTGATGGACTTGCGGTAATGGAGCCGATAATACCACCAGTCGCCGTTGGCACCCCACCATTTGAATAGTGATAACTTAAACCGAAACCACCACCCGGCAAGCCAATTTGTCCTAACATAGAAGCTAGCGTTACTAACATCCAGTGGGTTTGTTCGCCATGGCGTTGACGTTGCATACCCCAGCCACCCATTAACATGGTACGTTTGCTAGAGAAATCGGCTGCAAGTTGCTTAATTGTTTCTGCCGGTACACCACAAATTTTTGCCGCCCATTCTGCTGTTTTTGGTTGGCCATCGGTTTTACCTAATAAATATTCTTCAAATTTAGCGTAACCCGATGTGTATTTTTTCAAGAAATCTTTATCGTGCTTGCCTTGTTCAACTAAAGTATGCGCAATACCAAGCATTAATGGCACATCCGTTGCGGTATTCACCGGAATCCATTCTGCATTCAGCATTTGGCAAGTTTCGCTTTTTTGTGGGTCGATACAAATAATGCGTTTTCCACTCGCTTGGAATTTTTTGAAATATTCAATCCCTTTTTGGTCGGTGGACATCCAAGCAATACGCATGGTTGTAAGTGGATTTGCTGACCAAAGCACAATGATATCGCTGTTTTCTAGCACAGACTCCCAGCTGGTTTGTTGTTCATAGACCTCAATAGTACCAAGCACATGTGGCATAATTACTTGCGCAGCCCCCGTAGAGTAATCCCCTTTGTGGCCCACAAAACCACCTGTAGCGTTCATGTAGCGCTGTAATAATGTACGAGAAGCATGTAATGAACCACAGCTAAACCAACCATAAGAACCGGCAAAAATACCTGTTGGCCCATGTTCGTCACGTACACGTTTAAGTTGATTGTGTACCAAATCTAACGCTTCATCCCAAGAAACACGCACCCATTCATCACGACCACGCATTGTGGTATCGCTTTTTCCTGGATTAGCTAAAAAGCCTTTGCGTACCATTGGATATTTCACGCGGGCTTCGCTATACAATTGATCGGCAACAACTGTTTGCAACTCGTTCGGCACTGCAGGCTCAATAGCAGGACCAGATTTCACGACCTTACCATCTTGTACAACAACCCCAAGAGATCCCCAGTGAGCGGCAGTCACTACCGTTTTCATTTCAGCTTCTTTTGCTACCGCACTTTTTGATACAATGCCCACCATACCACCGGAAAGAGCACTACCAGCCACGCCCAAAGATGTTTTTTTCAGAAAATCACGACGTTGTTCGTTTACGTTATTCTTTTTCATTTCAGCCTCGTTTTAGATACTCAGTAATTATTGTTTTGCCATATCTTTGGCATTGCGTTGCAGATAAATAGTTAATGCACGTACTTCATCTTTGTTCATTGATGTACGGTCTTTCATAGAATTCACCACACCAATCCATTGGTTAGCCGTGTAATGATCTGAACTAATTGCCGCATGACAACTACTACATTGAGTTTGATTTAACTGACTACCGTATTGATTAAGTGCGGTTAAATCTGATGTCATTTTTTCTTTAGCTACATTCACCGTAACACTGATTTCTTTCCAATCAGAATCTGTTACTGCATCATGAACTGTTTTTAATACTTGAACATGAGTACGTGCATCTTCGTCCATTAAAGCAAGCGTGATACGTTTACCTAATTCTTGATACACGACTGCTTCAGCCCCCACTTGTTGCCAGCCATGTAAAATACCTTGAATTTGATTACCATCCACTTTCCATTGCATTAATTCAGCATAAGGCATTAAGCGAACCTCATTTCCTTTAGCATTGGTCGCTTTTACCATTTCAGTAGCAAAAATCGCTGAACCATCAGAGATAGATCCACCTTTTGCTTCAGAGGATTTTTGTACATTTTGATCACCGTGTACCTCAGGGAGGAAATGCACAATTCCCTTGTGACAATCAATACAAGTTTGACCGTTTGTTTGCGCCTCCGTATGAGTTTGCTTAGCTAACTTAGTTTGTTTTGAAAGTTCCATTGCATCAAAACTATGGCAAGAACGACAAGTTTCAGAATCGTTAGCCTTCATTTCATCCCATACAATTTGAGCAAGTTCCGCTCTGTGTGCTTCATATTTTTCTTTATTATCGATTTTTCCTTGAGCCTCATACCACAAATCTTTCAATGCTATAAATTTAGCTTTCACATAATGCCAGCCTTCTTTTGGAATATGACAATCTGAACATTGTGCTCTAACCCCTTTTGCATTAGCAAAATGGCTAGAGCCTTCCCACTCCTGTTGTGGATAACTCATTGAATGACAACTAGCACAAAACTCTGGTGTACTCGTTTTGTGCATTATCCACTGAGAACCCCATAATGCCCCCACCCCGACACCGACTAAACAAAGTGCGGTTACTATTTTTTTCATTTTTGACATAGCCACTCCAATAAAATAATAAAAAACAACCCTAACTACTTAGAGTTAGGGTCGATTGTAGAGGTTTTGTAAATAAAAAACCTTGATATTTCTCAAGGGAAAATTTTATAACCATCAGAAAAAAAATATTATATAAATCAATATATAATGCTTAATATCAACTTTGAACATTTAGAAAATGATTAACACTTTTAAGTACATTTCTTCGAACATTATCTTTTTCAAATAACACCTCATGTTTCGCGTTCAATACAACTTTACATTGAGCATTCGGAAAAAGTGCGGTTAATTTTTCAAGATTTTTGTTATCTACGATTTTTTCTTTTTCGGCTTGTAAAATTAGGATTGGAATTTCAATCTTAGGAATAACTTGCGGCAAACGTTTAATTGCATTCAAACACAAATGCACCCAACGGAATGTTGGTCCGCCAAGATGAATTGCTGGATTTTTACGATTGACACGATTCATCCATTTCATTCTGGTTTTACAGAAACTTAGTTCATTGTATTCCAAGTGGGCTTGTTGATAAGGCCCTTTACCAAAAACATAACGCTCGCCCTGCCCCAGCATATTCATCAGGGCAATAATCAGTTCATCTCTAATAGGGTGCTTTAAAGGAATGCCGTAAAAAGGAGAAGAAAGTACTGCTTTATTAATGCGATGATCACAATTTGCCAAATAATACGTTGCAATCAATGCGCCCATCGAATGAGCAAGCAAATGCTGCGTTGAATAGCTGAAAAGTGCGGTTACTTTTTCGATGATTTTCGCCATGTCATCGACATAGAAACGAAATTCGTCTAAATGCCCTTTTTCAGAATCCTTCAGCAAATGGGTTGAATATCCTTGACCTCGGTGATCAAATAGCAACACATCATAGCCTTGATGATAAAAATCATAAGCAGGCTCTGACCATTTCAACATATTTTCAGCACGGCCATTCACTAAAATCATCAATTTTCTATCCGCACTTTTTGCGTGGATTAAATAACGATAAGCGATTTGAACATTATTTTTGCCAGTGAAATATTGCGTTGGAAATTGATTGAAAAAAGGTAACAGTTCGGTAAAGGCAAATTGAGTAAAGTTGGATTCTCGATTCATAAGTTTTTAGATGGGATATATCAACGCATACAAAAGAAAGAAAAAGTGCGTGAGATTTGACCTCACGCACTCTGCCAATTATGCTACCAATTGTTTTAAGATACGGCGAACTGGCTCTGCCGCGCCCCATAATAATTGGTCGCCCACAGTAAAGGCAGCCAAATATTCAGGACCCATTGCCAATTTACGTAAACGCCCAACTGGTACGCTTAATGTACCTGTTACTTTCGCTGGCGTTAATTCACGCAATGTGGTTTCTTTGTCGTTTGGAATCACTTTCACCCATTCATTATGTGATGCAATAATTTGTTCGATTTCTTCTAATGGTAAGTCTTTTTTCAGTTTGATGGTAAACGCTTGGCTGTGGCAACGTAATGCACCAATACGTACACATAAACCATCAACAGGAATTGGATTGTTGCTTAAACCTAAAATTTTGTTGGTTTCTGCATAACCTTTCCATTCCTCTTTAGTTTGTCCTGTTTCTGGAAGAAGTTTGTCAATCCAAGGGATTAAGCTGCCACCTAATGCTGCACCAAAGTTTTCGGTTGGGAAACTATCAGAACGCATTTCTGCCGTCACTTTACGTTCAATATCTAAAATAGATGAAGCTGGATCTTTTAATTCACTTGAAACCGCTTGTTCTAATAAGCCCATTTGTGAAAGTAATTCACGCATATTTTTTGCGCCGGCACCTGAAGCCGCTTGGTAAGTTGCCACAGAAATCCATTCCACCAAATCTTTTTCAAATAGACCGCCGATAGCCATAAGCATTAAACTTACGGTACAGTTACCGCCCACGAAGGTTTTAATGCCTTTTTTCAAACCTTCAGAAATTACGTGTTGGTTTACTGGATCAAGCACAATAATTGCATCATCTTTCATACGTAGTGCAGACGCGGCATCAACCCAATAACCATCCCAACCTGTTGCTTTTAATTTTGGATAGACTTCATTAGTATAATCACCACCTTGGCAAGTCACGATAATGTCTAATTTTTTGAGTTCTTCAATATCGAATGCATTTTTAAGTTCGCCTGCATCCTTGCCACCAAATACAGGTGCTTTTTGACCTGCTTGTGAAGTTGTAAAAAATACAGGATTAAGATTTGCAAAATCATTTTCCTGCGACATACGATCCATTAATACGGAACCCACCATTCCGCGCCAGCCGATAAAGCCTACATTTTTCATTGTTGTTTCCTTCGTTTGTTGTGTTTGAATAGAATTATTAATTACAAGATAGCGTTAGCAAAATCAAGTATTTTTCATGGAAATTTACATTTTGCGAAAGAAATTAAATAAGAAATAAAAAAGAGCGGTCAATTTAAAAGAAAATTTAACTTGACCGCTCTTTTTCTAGTTATCTACTTCGACACTTATCACGCCTTCTTCCGCTTTCAACAATGCATACGCATCTTTCAACATTGTGGAATCAATGGAAAAACAGCGAATTTGTAACCGCACTTCACCACTACTTTGATCTTTCACCTGTATATGTTCAATACGATACTGATTGTTTACTAACAATTGAGTCACTTTTCCAATGCTTTCCGCACCATTGACAAGAATATTGAATTTTGTCCGACGACGTTGTGATTTACGATGTACCCAACGTTGAACCAACGGACTTAATCGAATAGACACCAAAATCATCACCGTTGCGATAACCGCATCAAACACGAAACCCGCCCCAGCAGCAATACCAATCCCCGCAGAAGCCCAAATAATCGCCGCAGTGGTTAAACCTGAAATCGCATCATTTTTCTTATGCAAAATCACACCTGCACCTAAAAAACCGATGCCACTAATCACTTGCGCCGCAAGACGCATCGGATCCGTACGAATATTTTCTGAAACTTGCGCATAATGCTCTGCGGCTTGAATCGAAACAATCGTTAGCACACAAGTGGTGACGGCAATAATGGCGCAAGTTTTCACGCCCACAGGTTTGCGCTTAAGTTCACGTTCTAAGCCAATAACACTGCCAAGCACCATCGCCAGCAGCATTTTGCTAAAAATAATTAAGTGATAAGGATCGAAAAGTGCGGTTAAAAGTAAAGATGAATTTTCCATAATGATAAAAATAAGTCCGACATAATCGTCTATTCTACATCACTTAGCTTAAAATCTTTACCATTCGAAACCTTTAATTTATCGCCTTTCTTGCGAAAATTGAGTAAAATCTTGCGCTTGAAATTTTATAAAGCGAAAGAACGATTATTTTTATGCAAAATTCAACCCCAAGCATTGGCTTTGTAAGCCTTGGTTGCCCAAAAAACTTAGTAGATTCTGAACGAATCTTAACGGAACTACGCACCGATGGTTACAACATTGTGCCAAGCTATGAAAATGTTGATTTAGTGATTGTGAACACTTGTGGCTTTATTGATAGCGCGGTACAAGAATCACTGGAAGCGATCGGTGAAGCATTGGAAGAAAATGGACGCGTTATTGTAACTGGCTGTTTGGGAGCAAAAGAAGACCAAATTCGTGAAGTGCATCCTAAAGTTTTGGAAGTCAGCGGCCCACATAGTTATGAAACAGTGATGGCTCAAGTTCACAAATACGTACCAAAACCGACACATAGCCCTTACACCAGCTTAGTGCCAAAACAAGGCGTAAAACTGACACCAAAACATTATGCCTATTTGAAGATTTCTGAAGGCTGTGATCACCGTTGTACGTTCTGTATTATTCCATCTATGCGTGGTGATTTAGAAAGCCGTTCTATTACGCAAGTTTTGGACGAAGCAAAACGTTTAGCCGAAGCAGGCGTAAAAGAATTGCTTGTGGTATCCCAAGACACTTCCGCTTATTCCATGGATTTAAAACGCCAAGAGGGTGGTGTAAAAACGGCTTTCTGGAATGGCATGCCAATTAAAAATGATTTAATGACGCTTTGTAAACAACTTGGCAAACTTGGCATTTGGGTTCGCTTACATTATGTGTATCCCTATCCGCATGTGGATGATTTAATTCCATTAATGGCTGACGGCACGCTCTTGCCGTATTTAGACATTCCATTACAACACGCCAGCCCTAAAATCTTAAAAGCAATGAAAAGACCGGGCAGTATTGACCGCACTTTAGAACGCATTAAGCAATGGCGTGAAATTTGCCCAGATTTAACATTGCGCTCCACCTTTATTGTAGGTTTCCCAGGTGAAACCGAAGAAGATTTCCAATTATTGCTCGATTTCTTAAAAGAAGCCCAACTTGATCGCGTAGGCTGTTTCAAATTCAGCCCAGTTGAAGGTGCACCTGCAACAGAGATGGCTGACCAAGTACCAGAAGATGTGAAAGAAGAACGCTTCCATCGTTTCATGCAATTACAACAGGAAATTTCTGCAAACCGTTTAAAACAAAAAATCGGTAAAACCCTTGATGTATTAGTGGATGAAATTGACGAAGAAGGCATTATTGGCCGCTCTAAAGCAGATGCCCCTGAAGTTGATGGATTAGTTTATGTAGATAATTTAAGCGGAATCAATGTAAAAGTCGGTGACGTGATTAAAGTAACTATCACAAATTCTGATGAATATGATTTATGGGGAAGTTGTTAAAGAACAACAATCTCAACGAAATAAACAAAAAATCCATCTTCGTATTGAAGATGGATTTTTTATGACTAAGAGCGGTCAAATTTTTAAGTGTTTTTGAACCTATCTTTAAGCCTCATCTATTTAATATCCCCCTTTGGCGCATGCCCGAAATAGCGTTTGTATTCACGGCTGAATTGGCTAGGCGATTCGTAGCCGACTTGGTAAGCGGCTTCGGTAATGTCTCTCCCTTCTTGTGAGATCAGTCGTCTGGCTTCCATTAGACGTAAGGATTTTTGATATTGCAGCGGTGAAAGGCTGGTTATCTTCTTAAAATGGCTGTGAAAACCAGATAATGACATGCCGCTCAGATTTGCCAAGGTTTCCACGGTAATGGTTTCACTGAAATGCTGTTGTAGATAGTGGGTGGATTGGGCAATTTTTTGCGTATGAGATCCAATGCTTACCATCGCTTTAAGTTTATATCCTTGCTCACCAGTAAGCAACCGATAGTAGATTTCTTGTTGGATAAGTGGTGCAAGAAATTCAATATCTTTTGGATTTTCGTGCAATAGAAATAGACGTTCAACAGCATTTTTGAGAGATTCATCCAGATGCCATTGTGCAAAACCTTCGTCGCCCTTTTGAACATCATCTGCAAGGTTTGGATTTGCTAATAAAATCTTGCTAACGCTCTCAATATCAATTTTCATCGACATCACTAAAAACGGCTTTTGCGGCTCTGCACATTTAATCTCGCCACGCATCGGTATGTTTACTGGGCAAAACATAAAATATTGATTATCAAATCGGTAGCATTGTTCGCCTAACTGCACTTCACGTTCTCCGCTTAACACGATGCAAATGCTCGGCTCTTGAATAATACCTTCGTAACAAAATGGTTGATCTGAATGGCGAAGAAATAAGCCTTTAATCGGTGATGAATAGAGTTCGTTATGTGGAATAACTTGTAATAAGCGTTCTATCGTTTCAGTTGAG
Source organism: Haemophilus sp. oral taxon 851 str. F0397 (assembly GCF_000242295.1). NCBI lineage: Bacteria > Pseudomonadati > Pseudomonadota > Gammaproteobacteria > Pasteurellales > Pasteurellaceae > Haemophilus > Haemophilus sp. oral taxon 851. Next base: position 7,375 of record NZ_JH591084.1, on the reverse strand, counting down.
AACATGATTTTGTAGGAATAGGCAAGTAATTTGAATAAATCATATAACACTTCATATTGCCGTTCAATATAATGTACTCACTTTCAACGGCGGTACGCCAAAACATATTAACCAATATTAAATGAGGAAAACATTATGAAAATTTTCTACAAAACATCAGCAACAGCAACAGCAATCGGCGGTCGTGATGGCCATACACAAGTAGATGACGGTTCAATTGGCTTTGATTTGGTTTCATTTCAAAATGACGGCACCGGAGCTGATGAAAAACACCAACGCGCCGAGTATGGCAAGCACCGCCGCACCGACGAAAAACGGCTGCATGGGGTGGGTGAAAAACTTATTCATGGTTTGGCTTAATTCTGCATGAAGATGCTTTCGGATATGGATTTATTGGGCGGACAGGGTTGTATCTTGTATTGAAGAAGCAAGCCGAAGGTTTGTCAGATACTCAAATGCCCGTATCATTCATATTATTGATATTATTGTTTGAATTGTATTATTTTCAATAATAATAAATAACCCTAAACCAATATAAATAACAGCCATTATCCAACGACTAAACTTCTCTACAATTTCACCAACACCTGAAATATTAGCCAATCTTTGTGCTGTATATACTAAAACAAAAATCAATATTAAAAATACAAGAAGAGTAACTAATAAGTCGACAAGATCTAAAGTCACAAAGTAAGGAACAAAAAGTCCAATATTATCTGCACCACAACTAGCAACTGTAACCAAAGCAACAATACCGACTAATTTTGACAACCCTTTTTCATCCAATTCTTTTTTAGCTCTTTTTTCGCCCTCACAATCGTCGTAAATAGCAACTTTAATACCTAAGTAAATCGGTATTAAACCTAATAAACCCAACACCCATTTTTCCGGAACATAATTCAAAACAAAAGCTAGAAATAAACTAACTAATATTAAAATTACAGAACCTAAATATTGTCCGATATAAATATCTCGATATTCTTTTCTAGTATTTGCTCTAGCAAAAAATATTAATAGTATTACCAACAAATCTACTGCTGTAGCAATATATAAAACAGCAGCAGTAATCACAGTCGAAAACATAAAGCACCTCATAATGAATCCCCTGCCCCCTTGGCACCACGGCTTTTTCAAAAACCGAATCGCGTTCGGATAACAGATTCGTATCTTTCGCTAAAGAGGCAAGCCTGCGGCTTGCTTACCCTCTCCCTAGCCCTCTCCCACGGGGAGAGGGAATTGGGCTGTCGAGCCTGAACATTTTCAGGTTTACCTGACATCTGATTCCCAATTCTACGGCTCTCTGATTTTGAGAAACCTGATCCCCTTTCCCCGTGGGAGAGGGTTAGGGAGAGGGCAACGAACCGCAAGGTTTGTCAGAAATTTAAATTCCTATCACTCATAATAATGAATCCCCTGAAACTCTCTTGCCACCACGGCTTCTTCAAAAGCCGAATCGCGTTCGGACAGCGGCGTAGGCAGGGTAATCACGTTTTGCACGTTCATGCCCTTAGTGGAAAGCAGCATGATTTCATGGCTCAGGCGTGCGGCTTCGAAGCGGTCGTGCGTTACCAGCATACATGCCCTGCCGATCGATTTTTTCCACCAGCATGGCGACCAAAATATCGCGCAAATCGCGGTCCAAACCGACGAACGGCTCGTCCAGCAAGGCAAGGTCGCAGCCGCACAGCAGCAGCCGCACAGCAGCAGGCGCAAAAATGCTACCCGTTTCGCCATGCCGCCGGACAATTCGGTCGGATATTTGTTCAAATCGCCCGCAGTCCGCCCGACTTTCGCCGCCAGCGCGATGATTTCGCCTTCATCGGGTTTGTCCATAAAAATAGCGATATTCTGCATCGCGGTCAAGTTTTCCGGCAGGCGGTTTTCCTGAAACAGAAAACCCGTTTTGCGGAAAGTATTGCGTATCGTGCCCGATTTCGGCGTTTCCAAGCCCGCAATCAAACGCAAAACCGTCGTCTTGCCACAGCCGCTCGGCCCGAACAAAGCTTTCACTTCGCCATGTTGCTGGTTCAAACTGAAATCGTGCACGATGGGGTCACGGAGAATTTCAAAACGCACGTTTTCAAGACAGAGCATCACCTTCTCCACGGCATAAACAAAATTTCCAAAGGCTTGGTAATCAGGTATTCAAACAGTGACACAAACACGATAACCAACACCACATAAGCATCACCGTCGAAGTCCCCCTGATAGCGCAAGCGTCCTCGCTTGTGCCATTACAATCTATTGTGGTTTCGGAGTTAGCAAAATCCCGAGGCAAGCTCACGAATAAAGTTTACCGGAAAAGTGATATTTGGCGATAAAGTGATTACCTGTTTAAGTTCTTCATTTTCTTCTAATGACAAAAAAGTGCGGTCATAAAATCAAAAGGATTCTGAACGTTGGCTTTGCCAACGGCTCCCCAGATAGCCCCCCTTCTGACGCGTAGTTTTATCTATCTAAAAAATAAGCAAATTGAAGTTATTCATGAAAATAGTAAAAATCTGAATCAAACGAAATTGATTTTCAGGCACGCGTTAGGAAACGCGCGCTATCGTGGGGTCCAGGTTTTGGGGTGCAGATCAAAGTGCGGTCAATCTTAAGTGAATTTTATATTAATTTTGATATTCCATAATTCACTAAAAATCCACCAACCACTAGCCATAAATAAATTAGTATTCCTAAAATCAGAGGTTTTAATCCTGCTTTCTTGATTGCGCTTGCTTGTGTAGTTAAGCCGAGCGCAGCCATCGCTGAAATTAATAAGAAAGAATCGATGTCAACTAATAATTTCACGAGTTCTTTTGGTAATAAATCAAAAGAATTAAAAATCGCAACGCCAATAAAAAGTACAGCAAACCAAGGAATTGTAATTTTGCGTGAGGTATTTTCTGATACCCCATCACTACGTGTTAATAACCAAGAAAGCATTAATAAAAATGGTGCGATCATCATCACTCGGATCATTTTGGAAATGACGGCAGTATTCGCCACGATAGGATCAATATTTTCCCCAATCGCATACACTTGAGCCACTTCGTGTACACTAGAACCAACATAAATACCGAATTGATGGGCGTTAATTAAATCTTGTGACCACGTGTAGAACAAGGGGTAAGTAAAAATAGCAAGCGTCCCGAAAATGACCACTACGGCAATCGCCACTGAAACTTTATGAGATTCTGCTTTGGTAACAGGCTCTGATGCCATGACAGCTGCTGCACCACAAATACTACATCCTGCCCCAGTGAGATAAACCAATTGTTTATCCATTTTTAGATAACGAATGCCCAAAAGTGCGGTAAGAAAAAAGGTTGAAATCAGCATGATTGCATCAGTGACAACAGCATTTAATCCTACATCGGAGATATCGCCAAAAGTGAGGCGAAAACCATACAGCACAATGCCAGTGCGAAGAAGCGTGCCTTTGGCAAACAAAACGCCTTTTTCCACTCGTGTTGAAAATTGCGGATAAATGGTATTGCCGATTGCCATTCCCAGCAAGATGGCAATAATTAAAGCACTGATATGATAATGATGGGAAAAATCAGTGTTTCCTAAATAGTTAGCAAGTATAGCGATAATCGCAATAAATATAAGTCCGAAATAAAAGGGACGAGTGTTCATTTTTCCTTTCCTTAGTGAGTGTTTTGTCTTTTACCCAAGCGGTTTCATCTAAAATTTTGCCAAAATAGCTTTCGACTAAGCGACGAGTAACATCAGTTTGTGGATTAAATGAAAAACCTGAAGCGTGGGTGCAATAAGTTAAGCCATTTTCAGTTAAAAATGTTGGAATACTTGGCGCAGCCTGTAATTCAGCAATTGAATGATAAGTCCGAGAGTAAAAGCACTCTGATTTTAGTATCGCAAAAAAACTTTCAATCACCGCATTATCGTAGCAATTTCCTCGGCGACTCATACTTTGCACCGCTTTACCCTCCAACATCTTTACCCATTCCGCCGTGCCATACAATACACCTTGGTCGCTGTGAATAATCGGGCATTCTGTCGGTTTAAGAATTGTAGCGTGCAACTTGTTGCACGAAATCGTGAATGCCCGAAAGGGTTAAATAACGTTCCGTGCGTGATTCGGTCGTGCATCAAGATGCACGCTACGAGGGGTAAATAATCCTCCTATATGTTGAATTTTGGTTGTCAGCCTTGTTCATTATATAGCGAGGATTTTTTTCTGTTCATCGCTTAAGCTATTTGTCTCCATACGCATAGCGTATGGTTTTTATAGCCTGACTTTGCCTGGCTATAATCAAAGGCCGTCTGAAAATTCAGACGGCTTTTTTATAACAAAGTGCGGTCAAATTTTTAGGTGTTTTGCAAATCTCCATCAAAACTTGACCGCTTGTTTTTAAAACTTCACTGTTTCACCATCTTCTGGAATTGCTATATTTTCAAGCTTGTTTGCTTGGACAAATTGGCGTAAATCCTTACGGTACACAGACATATGGTTTACCGCATCCATGTGCACCGTGATAAGTTTTGTATTCGGTAGCATTTGGCGAGCATGAGCAACATCTTGTAACCCCATAATAATGCCGTCATTCGGAAAAGCTAAGGTACGCGCATCACCTGTGTTCATAATCATTACATCTGGTTTATAACGATTAATGGCTTTGTTTACTTCGGCAGTCCAAATTGTGTCACCAACCAAGTAAACCGTTGGATGACCTTTCGCTTGGAATGTTACGCCCATCGCCTCATCTAAAATCTCAGCTAATTGTGGTACAGCGTACATTTCCGTTGTGCCGTGAGAACCGCCGGTTTTATTTAAAATAATACCTTCGAACTCCACTGGTTTTTCTAGCGATAAACTGGTTATGTTAGTAAAACCTTGCGCTTTGAGTAAGTCGCCATCCCGTTCATGCTGCACAAAAATTTTGATGGATTTAGGTAAAATTTTTTGTGCAACCTCATCCCAATGATCTTCATGTGTATGAGTCAAAATAATGGCATCAACATCTTTGAAAGTATCTTCTGCTTTCATCGGTAATTCCACAAGTGGATTACGCAAATGGCTATTTAATGTTCCTTCAAAGCCTGCATAACGTCCTTTTTCAGCAAGCATCGGGTCAATTAAAAAAGTTTTCCCTGCGTAGTTCAGACGACCAGTAGCATTGCGGATATGTTGGTAGCTATCAGTGTTTTTAGAGGCAAGATCTACAGCGAAAGTATTTGCACTAATAGCCAATGCTGTAGTGCTAATTAAGGTTTTTAAGTTCATTGTTTTTCCTTTTCTATACGTTATTGAATGAATAAACATATTATAGTGAGAACAAAATTGCGCAAAAATAGATAAAAAATCAATAAACGTAATAATCGGGTCATTTCTATGTTATACTCATATCAAAGTAGGAGAAATAAAATGAATAAACCCACAGTTGCTTTGATTGTGTATGAACAAATGATGCCCATTCATTTTGCGATGGCATATTCCGTTTTTTCTATGTCGGATTTAAACGGCAAGCCGTTATTTGAGTGTAAAATCGTTAGCGATTCGGACGACCTGACAAACTCGCTATTTCACATACATTTAGATGGTGGTTTAGAATGGTTAGAGAATGCCGATATTGTTGTGATGACTGGATGGCATGATACTCAAGTGATGCCGAGTGAGGCTTTATTAACGGCGTTACGGCAAGCATATCAACGTGGTGCGACAGTGGTGGGTTTATGTTATGGCGCCTATGTGTTGGCGTGCAGTGGTCTACTTAACGGCAAAAAAGCAACTACACATTGGCTAGGAGATAGTGATTTTACTAATCGTTTTCCTCAGGTGAAATGGGATTTAAATCCTATTTATTTGGAACAAGATCGACTGATTACCTCAGCAGGAACAGCCGCTTCCATGGATTGTTGCCTTTCTATTGTCCGTAAATTATATGGCGTGAAAATTGCCAATCATATTGCCCGAATACTGGTTATCCCCCCTCATCGTGAAGGCGGACAAGCACAATTTATCGAACGCCCTATTTCTCGTTCCACACCTAATCATAATATCAATGCGTTGCTTGCTTATTTAAATGAAAATCTGACCGCACTTCATTCGACTGATAGTCTTGCAGAACGTTTGTCAATGAGCCGTAGCACTTTCACCCGACATTTTCGCAAAGCAACCAGAATGTCATTAAATCAATGGTTAATTGAAGCAAGGCTACAGCGAGCAAGAGAGCTTTTGGAAAGCACAGATTTATCTATTACTGATATTGCAGAACAAAGTGGATTTCATAGCGATACCGCCTTGCGTCAGCATTTCTTGAAAAAACATAAGATTTCACCGAATCGCTGGCGTAAGCAGTTTCAAATTGAGGATGTTTAGATCTTTTTATTTTAAAGTGCGGTCAAATTTTTAGGTGTTTTTGCAAATTCAATTCAAAATTAGGACGTTTGTGTGATCTAAACTCAGTCTATTCCTCTTCCCTTCCCCGTTAGGAAGTTTGATTAGAGAAAAATAAAAAAGATAAGCAAAAATACTCACCTTCTAAACTAATATTTTGTAATTAACCAAATACTTTTTCTAAATGTGCTTGGTAATCGGCTAAGTATTGTTCTACTTGTGGGTTTTTAATCACATCGTTACATAAGAATGTCGGCAGACGGCTTAAGCCGATGAACTCATTGAGTTTGTGGAAGTGCATATACAATACATCCACACCTTTACCTTCGAAGAAGTCGCCTTCACGAGTGAACGCTTCAATCGGCGCATTCCAAGTAAGTGAAAGCATGTGTTTTTTGCCTTGCAACAAGCCACCTGTGCCGTAGCCTTCGGTTGGATTAACACGATGGCGACCATCACTGTGGTAAAGCTTGCCGTGTCCGGCGGTTAATACTTCGTCTATGTATTTTTTCACTGTCCAAGGTTCGTGCATCCACCAACTTGGCATCTGCCAAATTACGGCATCCATCCACAAAAATTTTTCGATTTCTGCTTCAACATCATAGCCAGCATCGATCACAGTTTCTTTTACATTGTGTCCAAGTGCGGTCAAAACTTCTTTCGCTTTTTTATGAAGCGTATGGTTCAACTCGCCATGTGAATGTCCGAAATCTTTACCACCGTCTAATAATAAAATATTCATCTTTTTGCTCCTAAAACAAATAATTATAAAAAATGGGACTGCCATTATGCCTTTTTACTTTAATTTTTAAAAGTATATTTGCCTGCCACGTTATTTCCAGACTATAAGGAAGACTACAGCCCATAGGGTGGGTGTAAACCCACGAAAAAAGAATATTATTAATAATACGCGTGGGTTTACGCCCACCTTACATTGACTGAACTTGTGCAAGCTGATATTGAAAGTGCGGTAAAAAATTGGTGGAAATCACGGCATTATGTAGCAGTTGCACAAAGTCCGAAAATTGA
>NZ_JH591083.1:28941-116466 GCF_000242295.1 Haemophilus sp. oral taxon 851 str. F0397 | reverse complement strand
TCAATTTTCGGACTTTGTGCAACTGCTACATAATACCGAAAAAGTTTTCAAAATTGACCGCACTTTATTTTTCTATTTAAGAATTATTGATATTTTTATGAATAGATAGGTAAATACCCAATCCTAAAACTCCGCATACAAAAATTACTATTGAAGTCGAATAAAAAATATTTCCTACACCAACCAATGGGGATACTACTCCACCTAAGAAAAAAGGAGCAAATCCAAGTAAAGCAGAAGCACTTCCTGCATATTGACGTTCACTTTCCATTGCCAATGAAGAAATTGCAGGAAAGGTAAGCCCCATCATCAATAACATAAGGAAGAAGCCAATTTCAACTAAAAACCAGTTGGGTTGAATAATAAGTGTCGAAATGGTGTAAAGAACAACAATCCCAAAGCCCAATACCCCAAAAGAAAGTGCTTTACGATTTGACAACTTACCACCTATATTTGCTCCAATAACTAATGCTGCACCATTTGCTCCAAAACATAAGCTAAAGGTAAACGCACTTAATCCGTAAAAACTTTGCAAAATAAAAGGTGAAGCGGCAATATACGCAAACATGGCAGCAAGCAAAAAGCTTTCAATACCGACATAACTCATAAACAGTCTATTTTTTATAATCTTGCCAAATGTAAAGAATGTGGAAAGTACAGAACCTTCCAAACGGTTTTCAATAATTAGGCTTTCTTTTAAACGAAAACAAAATAGTAATACAACAATACCGATAATTGCTAAAAAGAAAAATACGCCTTTCCAACCAATATATTCTAATAGTAAGCTGCCTAGAACAGGTGAAATGATCGGTGCGATACCGTTAATCGTCATTAATAGCCCCAAAAAACGTGTCATTTCACGACCACGATATAAGTCCGTCGCTATCGCACGAGAAATTACTACACTTCCAGCAGAGGAAAGCCCTTGTACCGCTCTTAATACAATCATCGTTTCAATATTCGGTGAGAAAATCAGTAAAATCGTACTGATGATATAAATTAAAAGTGAAATAATCAGCGGCATTTTGCGTCCAAATTTATCACTCATCGGGCCAAGTAATAGCTGCCCAACGGCTAAACCGATCATTGCCGTTGTGAGCGTTAATTGCGTCATGGAAGCCGTTGTATCAAAAAATTGTGCAAGCTGTGGCAATGATGGCAAATAAAGATCGACAACAAATGGTCCAAAGGCAGAAAGTACACCAAGTAAAATCACTAAAAAGGCTTTTGAATTTGTTTTTTGCATTTATATCTCCTAAATAAAGATTATTTATACCGTTTTTTCATCGCACTTTTATCTTGCTCACGTAATCGTTCTAGTTTTTCCTTAATCTGAATTTCCATACCTCTATTCGTCGGAAAATAATATTGAGTGTCTTTTAATTCAGACGGGAAATAATTTTCACCTGCCGCATAAGCGTTAGGTTCATCATGAGCATAACGATATTCAGCACCATAGCCAAACTCTTTCATTAAATTAGTCGGCGCATTGCGTAAATGTGGCGGAACATCGTAATCTGGCAAATCTTTCGCTTGCTGTTTCGCGGTGTTAAATGCAGTATAAACCGCATTACTTTTTGGCGCTACCGCAAGATATATGATGGCTTGAGCAATGGCTCGCTCCCCTTCATAAGCGCCCACTCGAGTAAAGCAATCCCATGCAGCCAAGGCTACTTGCATAGCACGAGGATCTGCATTTCCCACATCTTCTGAAGCAATAGCAAGTAATCGGCGCGCGACATATAAAGGATCACCGCCTGCCGTTAAAATTCGTGCATACCAATACAATGCCGCATCTGGTGCAGAACCTCGAACAGATTTATGTAGCGCAGAAATTAAATCATAGAAACGATCGCCTTGTTTATCAAATCTCGCTTGACGTTCGCCTAAGACTTCTTTTAATAAAATGCGGTCAATTTTCTTTCCATTTTCTGTTTCATCCGCCATATCCACCATTAATTCGAGACTATTCAAGGCTAATCGTGCATCCCCATTAACATATTCAGCAAGTACTTGCAGTAAATTATCTTCTAAAATTAACCGCTCTTTACCCAATCCTCGTTCAGGATCTTCTACAGCCTGCTGCAAAACTTGTTCAATTTCAGCCGTAGTGAGTGATTTCAGCACATACACTCGGGCACGAGAAAGCAACGCATTATTTAGCTCAAAAGAGGGATTTTCTGTTGTCGCCCCAATAAAAATAACAGTTCCGTCTTCAATATGTGGCAGAAAAGCATCTTGCTGGCTTTTATTAAAACGATGGACTTCATCCACAAATAAAATAGTTTTACGATCCGCAAGACGATTTTGTTTTGCACGGTCAATGGCTTCACGAATTTCTTTGATACCACTCGTCACCGCAGAAATTCGCTCAACTTCTGCATTAATGCGTTGGGCAATAATTTCTGCAAGCGTTGTTTTTCCTGTACCTGGTGGCCCCCAGAAAATCATAGAATGAATATGCCCAGCTTGAATAGCTTTACGCAGTGGCTTACCCTCACCAATAAGATGAGTTTGCCCAAAATACTGCTCTAGACTCGTTGGACGCATCTTGGCTGCCAGTGGACGAAAATCATTTTCGGCAAAATCAAAATTGAGGTTAGACATTTTATTTCTCACAAAATTGAAGGGCGTATTTCTACGCCCTTATTTAAAATAATCATTTGTTATTTTTTACGTTGGTCATCCACTTCAACGCCTTTTTCTGGCTTGAATTGGAACAAGCTATCAGACAAGGTTTGATTCGTAATATTACGTAAAACATAAAGATTGGTTTGCCCATCTTTCTCGGTCGTACTGAAATTTCTTAATACGCCATTAGCATCGACACGAATATCAAATTGCTTGATATTACTTTTTGAAGATTTAGGTTTCAATACGAAAGTATCCACTTGTTGCATGACCGAATATTGATCCCAATGGGTTTTATCGTTACTTGTAAGCAACACGAAAGGGGTGTTATTCACCGCATCTTTCACCCATTGTGCTGTTACTTGTTGCACAAATGGATCGTAAAACCATAAGGTTTTACCATCAGAAATAATCTGGGTTTCTTGAGGAGTTTTAGTCTCCATACGGAATAAATTTGGACGTTTAATTTGAAGTTTTCCACTTCCTTGTTGAACATTTTTGCCACTTCCAGATGTCACTGTTTGCACAAATTCTGCACTTAACACATCGACTTTAGCTAAACGCATTTGCAATTCACTTGCCGCATCAGCCAATGCTAAATTACTCAAACCTAGCAATGCAAGTGCAGTAAATTTTAAGATTGTTTTTTTCATTTTACTTTCCTTTTAAATTAGTATTCTAGACGATGCGACAAAATCTCACGCTTACCATTTTGCATTGGGCTAACAATTCCTTGTTCTTCCATTTGATCCATAATACGGGCAGCTCGGTTAAAGCCTACGCTGAATTTACGTTGAATAGAAGATACTGAGGTTGTACCTGTATTAATAACAAAATCCATTACCTCATCAAAAAGTGGATCTAATTCCCCACCGCTTGATATCCCTTTTTCCGCATTTTCCTCATCGTCAGCACTTTCTAAAATGCCATCGATATAATCAGGTTTACCACGTGCTCGCCAATCATCCGCAATACGAATAACTTCATCATCACTCATAAAGGCACCATGAACACGCACCAAATCCGATGAACCTTGCCCCGAATAAAGCATATCACCACGACCTAAAAGCGCCTCTGCGCCACCTTGATCAAGAATAGTACGAGAGTCAATTTTACTTGCAACGGTAAAGGCAATACGACTTGGGATATTCGCTTTAATTAAACCCGTAATTACATCGACAGAAGGGCGTTGTGTGGCTAAAATTAAATGGATACCAATAGCTCGCGCTTTTTGTGCCAATCGTGCAATGAGTTCTTCAATTTGTTTACCCGCTACCATCATTAAATCAGCAAACTCATCGACAATAACCACAATATAACTCAATTTTTTCAATGCAGGTGGCATTGCATCCATTGTATCGCCCGGTCGCCAAATCGGATTTGGCACTGGCATTCCCATTGCTTCGTATTCATCGATTTTTTCGTTAAAGCCTTCAATATTGCGTACACGTAGCGCAGAAAGCAGCTGATAACGGCGTTCCATTTCATCTACACACCAACGCAACGCATTAGCGGCTTTTTTCATATCTGTTACAACAGGCGTTAGCAAGTGCGGAATATCATTATAAACGGAAAGTTCGACAACTTTAGGATCGATCATAATGAATTTCACATCTTCTGGTTGAACACGATAAAGTAAACTTAAGATCATCGTATTCACGCCAACAGACTTACCTGATCCCGTTGATCCTGCTACCAACAAATGTGGCATTTTCGCTAAATCAACAATCACTGCCTTTCCGCTAATATCTTTACCTAAAGCCATTGGCAAAGTGGCATGAGTATCGCGGAATTCGCTGCTATCTAACACATCACGTAATGGCACCATTTGACGATGAAGATTAGGTGTTTCAATACCAATATAAGGCTTTCCAGGAATAGCCTCTGCCACACGAATCGAGCGGAACATTAATGCACGCGCCAAATCAGTATCAATGCTTGTTACTTTTGAGGCTTTCACCCCAGGTTGTAATTCTAATTCATAGCGAGTCACAACAGGGCCAACAAGCACATCTTTTACCGTCGCTTTCACATTAAAATTACGTAACTGTTGCTCAATACGTTGAGACGTTTCCAAAACTTCTTCTTGCGTAATATTTTGTTCCACTGCGGGATGTTTTGATAATAACTCTAAACTTGGTAACGGTGTACTAGGCTTTTCACGTTTAGTTGTTTGCTGTTGGAATGCTGGATGAATCAAGCTACCGCTATAACCTTTATAGTTAGGTGATTCCTCTTGATTTTTGTCTAATTGGACATCCCTCATATTATCCTCTAAGGATACCTTAAATTTCAATTCATCATCCCCAAAACAGACTTTTTCATCAACTTGAGCAGCAAAATGATTATCTGCCGTTTCAGTATTCGAGGATTCATGAGTTGGTTTTAATGAAACTGTTGGAATTTCATCATTTGTAAGCAAGGAAACCTTAGTAAAATCATCCGCACTTTGATTCATTGAGACATTATCCTGAACAGCAGGCTTTATCGGTTTATTCCACACTGGCACAAAATCATTTTTACTTACTGTTTGTCCATGCGAATCGCTCGACAAATTCACGCTAGGTAATGCTTCAGATTCAAACTCAAGAGAAAACTGAGGTTTTACAATCTCTTCGGGAGAAACTTCATATTCTGATTTAATAGAAACCTCCGGATTTAAACCATGAATATTAATTAAATGCGAAGGTTGCTCAACAGAGTTGTCTTCAACCTCTAAAGATGATTTTTGAGTTTCAATCTCACTATTTTGTTCTACATTAAGATTATTTTGATCTGGATTTTCTGTTTCTGAACTATCGGATTTTACAATCACGATTTGCTCTAATTCTTCCGTTGATTTTTCTTGCTCAACACGTTCTTCCTGCTCATTTTTCATTGTCAACCAATGATAAAAGGCTACAATCAATCGAATCAATGAGGCGCCAGAGCAAAAAATAAAACCGATTAAAGCAAATGTAAAACCAATTAAAACCGCTCCGAATTTACCTAATGCTGGATAAAGCCAATTTACAACAAGTGATCCGCCGACTACGCCACCACTTAAATAAAAGGCATTGCTTTGCAAAAGCAACATACTCATCACACAAAGCCCAATAATCAACATGGTAAAGCCAAAACCACGTAAAATAATTCGAGTACAGGAAAGGTTTTTAACTGCTTTTGTTTTTAATAAATAGACAGGTACAAAAAAAGCCGTAAAAGGAATAACATGGGCGACATAGCCTAAAAAAACAAAAGAAAGATCGATAATCCACGCACCAAATGCGCCGACTTTATTAATTGTTTCACCATGCGAACCAGCCGTTGCCCAAGAATTATCAAGCGGGGTATAACTTGACCAAGCAATAATTAAATAAAGCCCAAAAAGTGCGGTCAATCCAAGCAAAAGTTCAGCTAAATACTGTCTGGGTGTAAATCGTTCTGTTATTTGTTTAATCATATTATTTCAATACAAGGAAATTGGTTTGTTTTACTTCTTCCATCACAACATAAGTGCGAGTATCATTTACACCAGGTAAACGCAATAATGTCGTCCCCAGCAATTTTCGGTATTCAGCCATGTCTGCAACTCGAGTTTTTAATAAATAGTCAAAATCGCCCGATACCAAATGGCATTCTTGAATTTCTTCTAACTCTTGAATCGCAGCATTAAATTCCTCAAATACGTCAGGTTTTCCGCGAACTAACGTAATTTCCACGATCACAAGCAAAGGTGCTTCCAATAATTCAGGATTCAACAACGCACGATATCCCATAATTACGCCTTGTTTTTCTAAACGTTTAACACGTTCTAAACAAGGCGTAGGTGAAAGCCCTACTTTTTTCGACAAATCAATATTAGAAATTTTACCGTTGCGTTGTAATTCATTAAGAATTTTTATATCAATCGCATCCAGCGCTTTATTCAGTTTTTTTTCCATTTTCTTATTTTTCTTTGAATAAAAAGTATGTTTATTTTAACAAATTTTGCTAATGTTTTCAGTACAACGGAATTAGATAATTTATTTCCATTGAAGCTATTAATTATCTCTAATGGAATTATTTAGAAATTATCCAACACGGCTAACGCATCGGAAAGTTTCTTCACCGTAAAAACTTGCATATTTTCGACCGCTCTTTTCGGCTTGTTACCAAAAGGAACAATCGCACGTTTAAAGCCATGCTTTGCTGCCTCACTAATACGTTCTTGCCCACTTGGCACAGGGCGAATTTCTCCCGCTAATCCAACTTCACCAAAAATCACTAAATCTTGTGGCAAGGGACGATTACGGAAACTAGAAATTAACGCAAGCAACAAAGCTAAATCCGCACTTGTTTCACTGACTTTTACACCACCAACGACATTGACAAAAACATCTTGATCAGCCATTTGTAAGCCACCATGTCGATGTAACACCGCCAATAATAGCGCTAAGCGATTTTGCTCTAATCCCACCGCAACACGGCGAGGATTCGCTAGCATTGAATGATCCACTAGAGCCTGAATTTCAACTAAAAGAGGACGAGTGCCCTCCCAAAGTACCATAACAGAACTGCCTGATGTAATCTCATCACCTCGACTTAAAAAGATCGCCGATGGATTTTTTACTTCTCGCAAGCCTTGCTCGGTCATACCAAATACGCCCAATTCATTCACCGCACCAAAACGGTTTTTATGGCTACGCAAGGTACGATAGCGAGAATCGGCTTCGCCTTCTAATAGTAATGAACAGTCAATAGCATGCTCTAACACTTTCGGCCCGGCAAGGGTTCCGTCTTTCGTTACATGCCCCACCATAATAATGGCGACTTGGCGGGTTTTCGCATAACGAGTGAGGAAAGAAGCACATTCACGCACTTGAGCTACACTTCCCGGCGAGTATTGAATATCTGCCAAATGCATTACTTGGATCGAATCTACTACTATAATTTGCGGCTTCAACTGATCCGCTAAATTACAAATCTGTTCCACAGAGGTTTCTGACAACATTTTTAATTGATCGTTTGGCAATCCCAATCGACTTGCACGCATCGCAACCTGTTGTAACGATTCCTCTCCCGTCACATAAAGTGCGGTCATATTTTTCGCTAAACCACACATAACTTGTAATAACAAGGTACTTTTCCCTGCACCAGGATGCCCACCAATTAAAATCGCACTGCCCGGTACGATCCCGCCACCCAGTACGCGATCTAATTCATTAAAACCACTGGAAAAACGTGGTGTTTCTTGCAAACTAATTTCAGAGAGCGTTTGAATTTTTGCCTGAGTTTCACCCGCGTAGCCACTAAAACGATCATTTTTTGATTTTGCCGTGGAAATTAACCGCACTTCCGTAATTGTATTCCACGCTTTACAAGCCGAACATTGCCCTTGCCAACGAGAAAACTCCGCACCACAATCGTTACATACATAAGCTGTTTTCGGGGCTTTAGCCATTTTTTATCCTTCTCATTCTTTAACCAAGTATTCATATACCTACGGCTAAATATCATTATATTATTCAGGGCAAGCTTACATAATGCCTAAAAGTATAGCTTACCCATTTGCACGGTTGATTCGCATTATGCCGAGAATCTCATTAATTTGATCATTCGCTCAAAATAAACTCGAGTTTTCAAAAGTGCGGTCAATTTTTCAATAGTTTTTTCATTGTCTTTCGTTTCACTGTGGAAACGAATTAAATCACGAATTTCAGCAAAGATTTTCTGATTGCTTTCTAACAGATCTGGTAATAGCGTTTCTTTTTGTTTCTCTGTTGCCACTGTTTCTAGGATTTTTCCATTCTCATCATAATAATGATAAAGATTAAAAAATGCCCCAACTCGCTCCACTGTTTTCATAAAATCTTGGCTAAAAAGTGCAGGAGAAAAGGATAAGGTTTCTTCCAAAAGTTTCTGTTCCATTTTCAACACGGAATTAAATTTTGCACAAAAATCTACCGCACTTTCTTCTCGTTCTTCTTTTAAGAAATCACGCCATTTATTTAACCAATCTGTTAAAAATTGTTTTGAGCCCAGTAAATAACCACGCTTCGCTTTACTTGCACTACTAAAATAAATATCTCTTTCGAAAGGCAAAGTTTCCACAAAATCAAAAAGATCCTGTACATTGCCAGATTTCAATTCAAACTCAATTTCACAAATAGGTTGCTCAGATTCGCCTGCAATAATTTTGCCTTGATCGAACGCCACTTCAATTTTGGATTGTTGAAATTCAACTAACCAAAAAGTGCGGTTAAAATCTGTGGAGAAAATAGGTTGTAGTGTAGAAGTAGGTAATTGTTCAAAAGAATAAAGTTCTCTTAATTGGGCATTGGTTGGCGTTTCTTTTTTGGTTAATGGTAAATTATATTCTGGGCGACTATGTAATCCACCAACAACTTCGCCGTTGGTTTTAAGCGTTAATGTAACTTCTTGATCTTCTTGACGAATACGTAATCCCATCTTTTGTTTAGCAAGGAAATGATCAGGATAATCATAATAAGTATTACTTAAAAATAAATCTTGATGATCTAAAATCGTAAATTTTGCAAGATATTGTGGCAATTCAATACTGATTTGTGGCGAGATCGCCAATTTTAATTCAATTTCTTGTAGCATAATATTCCTTACTCAAATTAACTGTTTGAATATACAATACAATAAAAATAAATCAAGATTTTTGTGGTGTTTTACTTTACATATTAAACAGCTATAAATGAATTTTTATTTATTGTGCAGTATTTATCTATGATTAAAATATAGGAAATTATAAATGAAAGGTTATTCAAATAATTATGTGACATAATTTTCATTATATGAAATTGAATAAATTGGAAATCAAATATTTAGATTTATAACTGAAAGATTTCATTTAAGAGGAGAATATGATTCGAACTGTTCTCAAATCTATATTAAAAAGATTTGGATAATATATGGAAAATGCTAACCAAGAAAAAATTAGGTGAAAAAGTCATTTTTTTCACCTATCTAACATTTTGTGAGTTTTTCTATACAAAATTTATCCCTCTTTAGGATAAAGCACTTCAGCATTAATCCAATTCACCCAAGTGTTTTCTAATAATGGAATTAAGGGGGTGCTATCTTCAACTACAGTATTTAAGGCAGATAATACCTCTTCTAAAGACGAAGGTTGTTCTTGTATATAACTTAATAGCCAAAAGTCAAGTTCAGATAAGCGTTGTTGCAGAATATTAAAATCGCTATCCCGCCATATAACAGCTTGCATAGGGTTTTCATCAAATTGTTTAAAATCGCTTGATAAAAAATCGACTTCATAGCTTTTTAAATAAGCTGCATCAGATAACTGCATTACGCTATGCTTATTCCACTCAAATTTTTCAGGTACTTTTGCTAAAGAAACTTCTGCAAGTAATTGTGTATTTTCAAAATCCATCAATGCCAGTATATTGGCATCAAAACTCTCTTTTTCTTGACAAAATAAAAGAAATTCTCCTGCAATATCTTGAAAATAAGGCGAATGTGATTTTCCTGTTAATACAAACGTTTCTTTTGTCTGAGACCAACTCTCAGCAGAAACGTGTTTAGGTGCTTCAACAAAACAGCGGTCAATAAAACCAAAGATGTTATTTCGAACTAAGCGAGCATAAACAGCGAGGCGATTCGGAGCATAACCATTTAAAGGTTGAGCATGAGCCAATCGAACTGCTGTGGCAAGTGCTTTTTGTGTTTCAATAAGCGAAGGTTTAGGCTGCATAGGATATTACCTCTTTTTGAGCATATTTTTGCTGTAGTTGTGCAATATGTTCAACTTCAGCATAAAGTTCTGCAAATGGAGGGAAATTGAAATCACGCTCTAATAATGTTGGCGGAATGACGGGTAGTCGTTGATAGGCATATTCTAATAAATCCCACACAGTACCTTTTACTGCCTCACCGTGCGTATCAATTAATAACTCTGGTAAATAGCGATATGCCCCTTTTATTTTATTAAATGATTCTCCTTCTAAATCCTCCACAACTTGTGCCGCAGAATGCTCTTCGTCGTGTCCTGCAATATGAATGTAATTGACACGTTTCACATCTACTTGATCTAAAAAAACATAAGGATCAAGTAAACCGTGATTGATGCCATTTACATAAATATTATTCACATCTAAATGAATACTACAATCCGCTTCTTGTGCAATAGCATTTAAAAATTCTACTTCATTCATTGTGCTGGTGGGAGAGTGTAAATAATAGGAGGTGTTTTCTAATGAAATTTGTAATCCTAAAAAATCTTGCACATAGCGGATTCTCTGTGCTACGTGTTTTACAGCTTCTTCAGTAAATGGCATAGGTAATAAATCATATAAATGCCCTTCACATTCACAATAACTCAAATGTTCAGAAAAAAATGTCGAATTATATTGAGTCATTAATGCTTTAGTATTTTTTAATAACTCGCGATCAAGTGGTGCTTGCCCGCCTAATGAAAGTGATAGTCCGTGTACCGCAAGTGGATATCTTTCAGCGGCTTGATCAAATTTATAACGAGCAGCTCCTCCCATTTTTACCCAATTTTCTGGAGCAACTTCCATAAACTGAATCGCATTATTTGATGATAAATTCAAAAAATCATCCGCTAAATCTCGACGATACCCTAATCCTGCACCTTGTAACATAATTATTTACTCCTTTTAATACAACACTGGTGTAAATTTACACCAGTGTTATGTATGGCATCTAGATTAAAATACGATTATTTAGAGCCGCATTTACCTTCACCACATTTACCTTCTGCAGCTTTTGGTTTGCTCGCACCGCATTTACCTTCACCACATTTACCTTCTGCGGCTTTTGTTTCGTTTGCACCACATTTGCCTTCTCCGCATTTACCTTCTGCAGCTTTTGTTTTCACACATTTATCACCTACACAAGGTGTTGCAACTTTATCCGTACTGCTTGATTTTGATTCAGCGTGCGTAGCAGTAGCTACTGTCATCGTTAATGCTCCAGCTAATGCGGCTAAAGTGGATAATTTTTTCATTTAAGTCTCCTAGAGTTTGATCTTGAATATATAGTTAGAGGAATTTCAACCAGCTTTTAGTTGGATAAACCTTCTTAATAAGCGTGTCTAAAGAGAGTTTCCCAGCTCCCTGCGTAATTAAGATTAATAAAGTTACCACATAAATTAATGGTAATTTATAACCATTATCACAAACGTTATAACCTGAATCAGCATGAATACTATACCACGCAACAGAGATTAAAATCGTTAAACCTAATGCACTAAAACGAGTTAGTACTCCGAATATTAGCAAGAAAGGGAGAATTAATTCCGCCCCCATTGCAACGTGCCAATTAATATCAGCAGGAATAAGATTAAACGGAAAAGGAAAACGATCTTGTATTTCAGTAAACCAATTTTGACCATTCCATTTTTCTAACCCGGCCTCTAAAAATTCCCACGCAAGAAAAATGCGTAAAATCAATAAACTCACGCCGCTGCTGATACCTTGCATCTTACAATCCTTCATTTTTTACCTTTCAAATTTTCTCGCTTTTAAAGCGAAAAGTGTATTGAGTTACTTATCCTACCACACTGGGAAATATTACCCAGTTATTTAGTTAGTCGAAGACAAACCTTTTTTCTTACAAATTTTTTTGAAAAATTTTAAATATCAACAAAAATCGGGTAATATGCGCACGAATTTTTAACCCCTTATGGAGTAAATCACTTATGGCAATGAATAATATTCTCGGATTATTTGCCCATTCGCCTTTAAAACCATTGCAAAAGCATTCGGAAAAAGTCACTGAATGTAGCGATCTTTTAATTCCTTTTTTTGAAACCACCTTCTCAAAGGATTGGGAAAAAGCGGAAGAAAAACGCTTAGAAATCTCTCAGCGTGAACGTGAAGCGGATAGCTTGAAACGTGAGATTCGTTTGAAATTGCCACGTGGTTTATTCTTACCTATCGATCGTACTGATCTCTTAGAATTAGTCACACAACAAGATAAGTTAGCCAATTTTGCTAAAGATATTGCAGGCCGTATGATTGGTCGTCAATTTGGTATTCCTGAAGAAATGCAGGAAGAATTCTTACATTATGTAAAACGTAGTTTAGATGCCATTCATCAGGCTCATCGAGTAATCGAAGAAATGGATCAACTTTTAGAAACCGGTTTTAAAGGCCGTGAACTAAAATTAGTTAATGATATGATTCAAGAACTCGATGCAATTGAAGATGATACCGACCAAATGCAGATCAAATTGCGTAAAATGCTTTACACCATAGAAAGCCGTTATAACCCAATTGATGTGATGTTCTTATATAAAATTATTGAATGGGTTGGCGTGCTAGCTGACCAAGCACAACGTGTTGGCTCACGCATTGAATTAATGCTGGCACGTTCATAATCAACAAAACATAGGAAATTAACTATGGAAGTTATTAGTCAATATGGTTCATGGTTGGTGTGGATTACAGCAGCCTTCGGCTTTTTTATGGCTTTCGGTATTGGAGCCAATGATGTTTCAAACTCAATGGGTACATCCGTAGGATCCGGTACTATAACAGCCAAACAAGCAATTATTATCGCGTTAATTTTTGAATCTGCTGGCGCATATCTAGCTGGTGGTGAAGTAACTGAAACGATTAAAAGTGGCGTAATCGATCCAATGCAATTTGTTGATACGCCCGATATTTTAGCACTGGGTATGCTTTCTGCTTTATTTGCATCTGGCGCTTGGTTATTTATCGCAACGAAAATGGGCTGGCCGGTTTCTGGTACTCACACGATCATCGGTGCTATTATTGGGTTTGCATGCATTACGATTGGCCCTGGCGCAGTAGATTGGTCAAATATTGGTAGCATCGTTGGTAGCTGGTTCATCACGCCAGTCATCGCAGGTATTCTCGCTTATGCAATCTTTGCAAGTACACAAAAACTTATTTTTGATACCGAACACCCTCTGAAAAATGCACAAAAATATGGTCCTTATTACATGGGGATAACCGTATTTGTGCTGTGTATCGTAACAATGACAAAAGGTTTAAAACATGTTGGTTTAAATCTTTCCAATAAAGAAACTTTGGTCATTTCGCTTGTCATTAGCCTTGTAGGCATGCTGTTTTTCCATTTCTATTTTAAAAGTAAAACATTCACGCAATCTGCAAGCAAAGGGACTTTTGGTGCGGTAGAAAAAGTCTTCAGCATTTTAATGTTATTAACCGCCTGTGCGATGGCTTTCGCTCATGGTTCGAATGATGTAGCCAATGCAATTGGTCCACTTTCAGCAGTTGTGTCTATCGTTGAACAAGGCGGTAAAATTGTTTCAGGTGGAGCCTTAACTTGGTGGATTTTACCATTAGGTGCATTAGGTATTGCTGTGGGATTAATTACTATGGGACAAAAAGTAATGGCGACTGTTGGATCTGGGATTACTGATTTAACGCCAAGCCGTGGCTTTGCCGCTCAATTTGCTACTGCGATGACGGTTGTAGTTGCATCCGGTACAGGCTTGCCGATCTCAACAACACAAACACTTGTTGGGGCAATTTTGGGTATCGGTTTTGCTCGCGGTATCGCGGCACTCAATTTAACGGTTATCCGAAACATCATTAGTTCTTGGATAATCACTTTACCAGCCGGCGCATTCTTCGCAATTATTATCTTCTATTTACTGCGTGCGGTGTTTAATTAATTTATTGCAACAAAAAGTGCGGTTTATTCAGCCGCACTTTTGTTGTTTTTATTTTTAAGGAGAAAGCATGAAAAAAATCTACAATACTCTTTTATCTTGCGCCTTACTTGGTACAGGTATTGCAACTGCTCATGCAGAAACGCAATATGTTACTGAAAATCTCAGTACGTTCTTACGCCGCGGTGCCGGTGAACAATTTAAAATTGCAGGTTCAATTCAAGCTGGAGAAGCGGTGAATGTATTAGATCGTCAAGGCAAATACACACTCATTCGCGACAATAAAAATCGTGAAGCTTGGATTTTAAATTCAGACTTAAGCAACACGCCAAGTAGTAAAGAAGAAAATCCAAAATTAAAAGCTCAAGTCCAAGAATTAACTTTAAAACTTAGTCGTTTAGATGGCGATTGGCAACAACGTACTGTCGAAATGCAACGTCGAACCAAACAAGCTGAGCAACAAAGTGCGGATCTTTTAGAACAAAATTCTCAACTGAAACGTGAACTTGAAATGACTAAAAATAAAAATCGTGATTTAGAAGCGATGCTTGATGCAGGTAAACGAGAAATTGCGATCCAATGGTTTATTTATGGTGGTTCAGTGTTGGGCGTAGGCTTACTCTTCGGTTTACTCATTCCTTATGTATTACCAAAACGTCGCCGTCGTGATGGTTGGGCATAATCACGAATGAAAGTTTATTTGGTTGGTGGGGCTGTTCGGGATCAATTATTGGGTTTGCCCGTAAAAGATCGTGATTGGATTGTGGTAGGTGCAACTCCTGCTACGCTACTCTCTCACGGTTATCAACAAGTAGGCAAAGATTTTCCGGTTTTTCTCAATCCTAAAACAAAAGAAGAATATGCGCTTGCCCGAACAGAACGCAAAGCTGGAGCAGGTTACACTGGCTTTATTTGTGATTTCTCCCCAACAATCACATTAGAACAAGATTTAATTCGACGAGATCTCACTATTAACGCGATGGCTCAAAGCGAAGACGGTGAAATTATCGATCCTTATGGTGGAAAACAAGATTTAGAAAATCGAATTTTACGCCATATTTCTCCTGCTTTTTCAGAAGATCCTTTACGTGTCTTGCGTGTGGCACGCTTTGCAGCCCGTTATCATTCTCTCGGTTTTAAAATTGCCTCGGAAACGCTATCCCTAATGGCAGAACTTGCCCAATCGGGAGAATTACAACATCTCACGGCGGAACGCGTTTGGTTAGAAACAGAAAAAGCCTTAAACGAAAAAAATCCTGAAATTTATTTTGAAACCTTACATAAAACAGGTGCATTAAGAGTTTTATTTCCTGAAATCGATGCCCTTTATGGTGTGCCAAATCCAGTAAAACATCATCCAGAAGTGGATAGTTTTATTCATACCATGTTGGTATTAAAACAAGCGGTTAATTTGACTGAAAATAACCCTATCCTAAATAAAAGTGCGGTCCATTTTGCCGCAATTTGTCATGATCTTGGCAAGGCTCTTACGCCTCAAAATATTCTTCCTCATCATTATGGGCATGAACAAGCTGGCATAAAACCGACTAGATCATTGTGCAAACGCTTAAAGGTCCCAAGTTATTTTCAAGAACTTGCAGAACTGACTTGTGAATTTCACACGCATATTCACAAAGCCTTTGAGCTTCGAGCTGAAACCGTCATAACGATGTTTAATCGTTTTGATGTATGGAGAAAACCACAACGCTTTCAAGAATTTCTACAAGTATGTCTAGCTGATACGCGAGGTAGAACTGGTTTTGAAAATAAAGACTATCCACAAATAAATTACATCAATCAATTATTACAAGCGGCAAATGAAGTAGATGTACAGCAAGTTATTGCTGATGGATTTGAGAAACAAGAAATCAGAAATGAATTGACGAAACGAAGAATCTTAGCGGTTAAACAAACAAAAGCAAATTACCCCAAAAATTAACAAATAAAAGTAACTTTACTCAGTTCAACTAAATCCTTAAAATACGCAAGCTTATTAACTTGATGAATAATATGAAAACGTTTAAATTTCTCACCGCACTTTTTGTAACCAGCATACTTACAGCCTGTACGATAGATGCTGAACGTCCAGTTAACGTACAATACATCGATAAAACTGACGCCGCATGGCAACAACATTTACAAAAGATTCAAAAAATTCAATCCTATCAAGCCAAAGGTCAAATTGGTTATATCAGTCCTACAGAACGTTTTTCTAGCCGCTTTGAATGGCAATACCAAAATCCAAAATCTTATACGCTTAAACTCTATTCTTTAATCAGTAAATCTACCATTTGGATTCAAATGCATCAAAGTGGGATGACAATTTCCGATAACAACGGCAATCAACAATCTGCAGCCAATGCCAAACTACTATTACAAGAGATCATTGGCATGGATGTGCCATTAGAACATTTAGCTTATTGGTTAAAAGGTCAACCGGCAATGAATGCGGATTATCAAGTCGGTACCAACCATTTACTTGGTGCATTTACTTATCATGTGGATGGTTCTCAATGGACAGCAGATTATCTAACCTATCACTCAAATAATTCGATGCCTGAAAATATTTTGCTAAAAAATGACAGCACGAAACAAACTCTAAAAATTCGCGTGGATGAGTGGATTTACTAATGAATACATTAATGAAATCACATCAATTTTCTACCGCACTTTGTCAAAATACAACACAATCAAATGGGAAGCCATTGCGCTTCCCTAGCCCAGCCAAACTGAATTTATTTCTTTATATCAACGGAAAATTGCCGAACGGATATCATGAATTACAAACACTTTTCCAATTTTTAGATTTCGGCGATTGGTTAGAAATGAGTATCCGTGAAGAAGACAATCAAATTCTTTTAACACCAGAAATTCCAAATCTGAAAACGGAAGATAATCTGATTTATCGAGCTGCAAAACTTTTACAAGAAAAAGCCAATATTCAATTGGGTGCAAATATTCATTTAGATAAAATTCTTCCAATGGGAGGCGGTGTCGGTGGTGGTTCATCCAATGCAGCAACCGCATTAGTCGCGTTAAATTATTTATGGCAAGCCAATTTATCCATTGATGAACTAGCAAAATTAGGATTAACACTAGGCGCTGATGTGCCAATATTTGTACATGGACATTCTGCTTTTGCTGAAGGTGTCGGGGAAAAAATCACTTATTGTGAACCTGCCGAAAAATGGTTTGTAGTATTAAAACCCGATGATTCAATATCGACAGCTGTTATATTTCAAGATCCAAATTTACCGCGTAATACACCGAAAAAATCCCTAGAACAACTTTTGAGCGAATCTTATGTAAACGATTGCGAAAAAGTTGTGGTAAATCATTATTCAAACGTTGAAAAAGCGTTAAACTGGTTGCTACAATATGCGCCGGCAAGATTAACAGGAACGGGAGCATGTGTTTTTGCTGAATTTGATCATGAAGCAGAGGCGCAAGCGGTATTTAGACAAAAGCCAGAAAAATTTTTGGGTTTCGTCGCTAAAGGACTCAATGTTTCTCCCTTGCACGCAATGTTGAAGCAGCTATCATCAACTTATACTCATCGACAATCTAAACCTGAGGTTTTATAAAATGCCTGACATTAAACTCTTCGCGGGTAATGCAACACCTGAACTTGCAAAACGTATTTCTGAACGTTTATATATTTCACTAGGCGATGCGACGGTCGCACGTTTCAGCGATGGTGAAATTCAAGTTCAAATCAATGAAAATGTGCGTGGTGCGGATGTATTTATCATCCAATCAACTTGTGCGCCAACCAATGATAACTTGATGGAATTGATTGTGATGGTAGATGCATTACGTCGAGCATCTGCTGGTCGTATTACTGCCGTAATTCCTTATTTCGGCTATGCTCGCCAAGATCGTCGTGTTCGTTCTGCACGTGTACCAATTACCGCTAAAGTTGTGGCAGATTTACTTTCAACTGTTGGTATTGACCGTGTATTAACCTGCGACCTACACGCAGAACAAATCCAAGGTTTCTTTGATGTTCCAGTGGACAACGTATTTGGTTCACCAGTTTTAATTCACGATATTTTGAAAAAATCTGATCTTGAAAACCCTATTGTTGTTTCCCCAGATATTGGCGGCGTTGTGCGTGCTCGCGCTGTGGCTAAATTATTAAACGATACGGATATGGCTATTATTGACAAACGTCGCCCTCGTGCAAACGTAGCACAAGTGATGCATATTATCGGAGATGTTGCAGACCGTGATTGTATTTTGGTAGATGATATGATTGATACTGGCGGTACTCTCTGCAAAGCGGCAGAAGCATTAAAAGAACGTGGTGCAAAACGTGTTTTTGCTTATGCAACTCACGCCGTTTTCTCTGGTGCAGCAGCCAAAAACTTAGCCAGCGATGCCATTGATGAGATTGTTGTTACTGACACCATTCCACTATCAGAAGAAATGAAAGCGATCGGTAAAGTTCGTGTATTAACACTTTCTTCTATGCTAGCAGAAGCCATTCGCCGAATTAGCAACGAAGAATCTATTTCTGCGATGTTTAACTAAATTAAAACTTCTATAAAAAATACCGCACTTTTATTGCCAAAGTGCGGTATTTTTTTAGTTAAAATTTATAAATTAAGTAAAAGCATAAATTCAAAAAATTTACATAAGTTATAATTTTTATTATTCAATCAAATAAATTAGCAATGAAACTATTTTAGATATAAAGAAAGTTTTTACATAAGATGGCTGGGGTACTAGGATTCGAACCTAGGGATGCCGAGATCAAAACCCGGTGCCTTACCGCTTGGCGATACCCCAACAGAGAAATCTTTGATTAGATATAAAGAAGATTTATTTGATAGTATGGCTGGGGTACTAGGATTCGAACCTAGGGATGCCGAGATCAAAACCCGGTGCCTTACCGCTTGGCGATACCCCAACTACTATTTGACTTACAAAGCGATAAATGGTGCGGGACGAGGGACTTGAACCCACACACCTCTCGGCGCCAGAACCTAAATCTGGTGCGTCTACCAATTTCGCCAGTCCCGCAAATTTGGTGGCTACAGCGAGATTCGAACTTGCGACCCCAACATTATGAGTGTTGTGCTCTAACCAACTGAGCTATGTAGCCATTACCTTAATTTGCCTAATCATATCGGCTTTGCGGGGCGTATTATGCTGATTTTGATGATACTCGTCAAATACTTTTTTTAAAATATTTAGATTTTCCCTTTCATTTGATTATTAATAAAACACATCAATTATTTTTTACGCATTTATAGTCTGAATTACCAACGAGATTATTTAGTTTGATGCTTTAATTTTTCTCTCTTGCCATAATCAGATTTATGACAAAGATCATGTCTAAATATAGTTATGTTTAAAAAACAAACACTCTCTAAATTTTAAACAAAAATCTATTTGACAATAAAAAGCTAACTCGTTATTTGTATAGCTAATTATAAAAAAACACACAACATCTCAGGAGCATCTTATGTCCCATCTCTCAGTCGCCAAATTTGGCGGAACATCTGTAGCCAACCACGCCGCAATGACAGCTTGCGCCAGAATTGTCATCGCGGATCCAAATACACGCGTAGTCGTGCTTTCTGCATCAGCTGGCGTGACGAATTTATTAGTCGCTTTAGCAAATGGTGTAGACGCGACAGAACGTGAAAAATTAATTGGTGAAATCCGTCAAATTCAGGAGAATATTTTGAATGAATTAAAAGACGACAGCCGAGTTCGCCCTATTATTGAAAAATATCTTGAAAATATTACCGCACTTTCTGAAGCAGCTAGCCTTGCAACCTCTCCCGCATTAACCGATGAACTCATCAGCCACGGTGAAATGATGTCAACTCAAATCTTTATTGAGATTTTACGTGAACAAAACGCATCGGGCACTTGGGTTGATGTTCGTACAATTGTTGCAACCAATAACCATTTTGGTAAAGCTGCACCAAATGATGAACAAACTCAATCAAACAGCGATAGCATTTTAAAACCATTAATAGACCGCGGCGAATTAGTCATCACCCAAGGTTTTATCGGACGTGAACCAAGCGGCAAAACAACCACATTAGGCCGTGGTGGTAGCGACTACTCTGCTGCCTTGTTAGCCGAAGTATTAAATGCAAAAGACGTTTTAATTTGGACTGATGTTGCAGGCATTTACACAACCGATCCACGCATTGTTCCAGCTGCACAACGTATCGACACCATGAGCTTTGCTGAAGCAGCTGAAATGGCAACCTTTGGCGCAAAAGTGCTACATCCAGCCACATTACTCCCCGCAGTTCGCAGCAACATCCCCGTTTATGTGGGTTCAAGTAAAGCGCCTGAAGCAGGAGGAACTTGGGTCACGCGCGATCCTCAACCTCGTCCAACTTTCCGTGCAATTGCGCTACGCCGAGATCAAACTTTACTTACGCTTTCCAGCTTAAGTATGCTGCATGCGCAAGGTTTCTTAGCGAATGTATTTAACATTTTGGCTAAACACAAAATTTCTGTGGATACTATCACCACATCAGAAGTGAGCGTTGCATTGACATTAGATAAAACAGGCTCCGCATCTTCAGGGGCAGAATTACTTTCAACCGAATTGTTAGATGAACTTCGTCAATATTGTTCAGTGAAAGTCGATACTGGATTATCACTAGTTGCATTAATCGGCAATGATTTACATACTGCAACAGGTGTAGCAAAAGGAATTTTTGATACTCTTGAGCCTTATAATGTAAGAATGATTAGCTATGGTGCAAGCACCAACAATATTTGTATGCTCGTGCAAAGTGAACATGCTGACGAAGTCGTTCGTTCATTACACAAATCCTTATTTGAATAAAGTCTAACCCCAAAGTGCGGTGAAAAATCACCGCACTTTTGCTTTTATATCATTGAGATTAAGGCCGAAAAAGAGTAAAGTAAACGGCTGTTCATTTGACTAATTTAACCGAATAAAGGCGGAAATTATGGGAAAAAGTGTTGTTATCTTAGGCGCTCAATGGGGCGATGAAGGTAAAGGGAAAATCGTCGATCTTCTAACGGATCGCGTAAAATACGTAGTTCGTTACCAAGGCGGTCACAACGCAGGCCACACACTTATCATCAATGGAGAGAAAACCGTATTACGTTTAATTCCATCTGGTATGTTACATCCAAACGTAACTTGCTTAATTGGTAATGGCGTTGTGGTTTCACCTGAAGCATTAATGAAAGAAATGGGCGAACTTGAAAGCCGTGGTATTAAAGTTCGTGAACGTTTATTAATTTCTGAAGCTTGTCCTTTAATCTTGCCTTATCATGTGGCTATGGATCACGCCCGTGAAGCAGCACTTGGCAAAAAAGCTATCGGTACAACTGGTCGTGGTATTGGCCCAGCTTATGAAGATAAAGTGGCCCGTCGTGGTTTACGCGTAGGCGATTTATTTGATAAAAAAGCCTTTGCCGAAAAACTCAAAAATATCCTTGAATACTATAATTTCCAATTGGTGAACTACTACAAAGTTGAACCTGTCGATTATCAAAAAACCTTAGATGATGTAATGGCAATTGCCGATGTAATCACTAGTATGGTGGCAGACATCACTACAATTCTTGATACCGCGCGCAAAAATGGCGATCACATTTTATTTGAAGGTGCGCAAGGTACCATGTTAGATATCGACCACGGTACTTATCCGTATGTAACTAGCTCAAACACAACGGCTGGTGGTGTTGCAACAGGTTCTGGTTTTGGCCCGCGTAATTTGGACTATGTACTTGGTATCATCAAAGCTTACTGTACTCGTGTAGGTGGAGGCCCATTCACAACGGAATTATTTGATGATGTGGGTGCTGAAATTGCGCGTAAAGGTAATGAATTTGGTGCGGTAACAGGACGTCCACGTCGTTGTGGTTGGTTTGATGCTGTCGCCATTCGCCGTGCAATCCAACTTAATTCTATTTCTGGCTTCTGTATGACCAAACTGGACGTATTAGATGGTTTTGATGAAGTAAAAATCTGTGTTGCATACAAAATGCCAAATGGTGAAATCGTTGAATATGCACCATTAGCCGCGAAAGATTGGGAAGGTGTGGAACCTATTTATGAAACATTACCAGGTTGGAAAGAAAATACTTTCCGCATCACAGATGTAAATAAATTACCACAAAACTGCATTAACTATATTAAACGTATTGAAGAAGTGACTGGCGTACCTATTGATATTCTTTCAACAGGTCCTGATCGGGTAGAAACCATGATTTTACGTGATCCATTCGCAGCTTAATTTCTTTAAATTTCTGACCGCACTTTAAAAGTGCGGTCTTTTACTATAAATTTCATCTAATGCATCTCTATCAAAATAACCTTTCAAATACTTTCTCATTGGGACAAATGTAGATTAGCAAGTATTGGCGCTCATCGCGGAGGAAAACAAGGGCGATGTGTAGCAGAAAAACTTTCCTTTATTCTTAAAGAAATGTGAATTTCGGTTTAACTTGGGAACAGTAAAAGAACAACTTAAAACGTGGCTAAGATGGTATGGTATTTAGGACAAATCTACGTCCTCCCTAAATAAAAAAACACCGCAAAGAGCGGTGTTTTTTTATTATATTTTTGCTATCAGCTGATTACCATTGGTAACCCACGCCAGCTGCAACGCCAGTTTTACCTTGGCTATTTGCCGTACCAGATAAACGAATGATGATCTTACCGTTATCAGAAATACGAGACATCCCTACTGCAAGACCATTTTGACCTTGGTAGCTACCTGCAGCAATACCAACTAAGCTCTTACCTGGTGTATAAGCCTGCGGAATATTCGCCGCTGCCAATGCACTTGCAGTACCTGCATCACCACGTTTTCCAACTTTGTTGATCTTGTTGTTCAAGTTTGAAGCAACTGCATGTAACTGGCTACCATTTATAGCATCTTTAGAAGTTGCTGAAATTTCACCTGGTGCTACGCCTGTAATCTTAGTCGGTGCGCCTGTCGCTGTACCAACATTGATATTTCCACCATTGTTAGTAATCTTAGGACCATTATCACCGAATTGAACACTGTCAAAGGTTACATTAGAAGCCGTTGCGTAAGTCACTTTACCGTTAGACTCTTGTTTCACGGTCATATTTTTACCTGCAACCATTTCAACTTTTTTGCCTGGATTAATCATTTCTGGCGTACCTGAAATTTTCTCCCCACCATTTGCTGAAGTGGTTAATGTAAAGCCTGAATTGTTAATTGCATTGGCGACATCTTGTGCCGTTGCCACTTTATTTGCAACATTTTCAATATTATTTTTAGCATCATCCAAGGCTTGTTTAGCAGCCTTGCGTACTGCATCTGGTGCATTAGGTGGTAAGCTATTAAATGCATCTTGAGCATCCTTTAATGCTTTAGTCATCTCTGGCGTAACTGGGCCTTGAACGCTACCATCATCGTTATTAGTAATCTTACCAGTATCAATGTCAAACTTCACGTTACTTGTTGTGCCATCTTCTTCAGTTTTTACAACAACTTTAGTACCTTTACCATCGACAAAGTTAACCGTGTCATAAGGTTTTACAAAATCACGTGCTTCACCATTATTTTGTAAATTCCAGCCTGCATTCAATACATCTGATACCGTTGCTGCATTATTACCTGATGTTGAATTAGCAATATTAGCTGCCTCTTCCGCTGTAATTGGTGCTGCCTTATTATCTTTTCCAACTAAAGGCTCCCCATTCTTATCAGCTGCAATTTTGTTTGCATCATCTACCGTTGGTAAATTATTTTTGATATTACCAAGCGTAGCTGTATTTCCTTTTTCATCTGGTTTCGCAGCGGGGTTGATTAAATTTGTAATAATATCCGCAGGATCTAAAGGATCAGCAGGCGAACCATCTGCATTTTTAGTAATAGGATCACCATTTTCATCTACTGGATAGAATTTATCACCCACTTTTATTGCAGGTTTACCATCTGCTGTCGTATATTGTACAGGCATACCAGAGACATCTACTTTAACAAAAGTGGTTGCCTTTTTAGTTCCATCTTCATTTTTTGCATCCACTGTCACCATTTTGACAATAGTATTATTACCATCAACAAATTTAACGTCATCATCTGGATTCACTTTATCATGAACCTTCGATGCTTTACTAAATTTAGCAGGGATGCCAAATGAGTCTGTCACGTCATCCGCCGTTGCTTTACCGATATTCCAACCTGATTTTTGAATAGCCGTTGCTACAGCATTACCCGTTACAACCGCATCCCCCGGGTTACTCACTTTTTGTCCTGCATCCGTATCCACAATAATTGGTTTAGAGGTATCAGGTTTTCCATTTTCATCAAGTTCAAATAAATCACCAGCTTCATTACGATATGCTTTTTTCACTGGATTACCATCTTTATCTACAATATCAACTACATTAGTAATTTCACCTTTTGCAATAGAAACTGTGATTTGACGTGTACCATCAGGACGTGTTTCACCCGTTACTGAAATACCATTTTTACCTTGGAAATCAACTTTATTCGTATTTCTCACTTGATCTGTATAGCCATTTTCATTTGCACTCACAACCCAGCCTAAATTTTGTAAATCCCCCACAGTTGCTGCATTATTTGGGTTAGAATTCGCAAAATCTACTAGCCCAGCTGTTGGGTTATCCGCAGTAATCGGGCTTGCTACTGGCGTTGCATCTTCCATTGGTTTACCATTAGGCTCTACTTTATCAGCCGGATACCATTTACCATCATTTGCTAATTTCAATGGATTACCTGATGCATCTGTTGGTGCATTAAAGGTTTTAGCACCTGCTGCCACATTGCCTAACTGAGTAGGAGTAGTTGTTTGTGCATTTGGCGCAGCATTAGTATTTGAAACGTTTGGATTCACTAAGTTTGTACTTAATGGTGCATCCGCACTTGGAGTAACCTCAATATTTGTTGGGTTACCATCCTTATCAGCTTTAAAGTATTTATCCCCTACTTTAACAACAGGCGTACCATCTTTGTCTGTAAAAGCAATAGGTAATCCTGTTACGTTAACTTGAATGTTAGACGTTAAATGATCATCTGTCTTTACAGACACCTTAGTATTTGCACCATGTACAAAATTTACATTGTCATATGGCTTAACGAAATCGACATCTTTTCCGTTTTCTTTTAAATTCCAACCTGCATTTAACACATCATTCACTGTGGCGGCCTGGTTTAATTGATCGCCAGCTGCCGTAGCAGGTTTTGTACCTGCGTTCTCATTTGGCGTAGTCGGGACTAAATGATGACTTAGACCAGACAGCGTTGTCCCTTCCAATTTAGCACCACCATTGGTTGTCACGCTATTAATAGTAATATCTGGAGATAATTTATATTCAACGTGTTGATCTTTGCCTTCTCCTTTAAGCTCCACTTCCATATTTTGGCCAGCTCTAAAGAAACTACTTGAACCATCAGCATTAGTACGTTGAACAATATTCTTCACAGAAAACGTAAAATCACGACCATTTTGTTCAATTTTTACGCCTTCACCTGCAATCAACCGCACTTTATCCCCTGCTTTTACAGCTTCTGTTGATTTGCCACTGACCTTACCTTTATCGTTTTATCAGCTTCAATTTTCCAATACATATTATTCAATGTATCAGCTAAATCAGTTGCCGTTACTAAGCCATTTGTTGTTGGCACTTTAGCTTTACCTGCATCAGCGTGATTTTTATCTTCCTCAACTTCAACTTTTTTAGTTTTTGGCGTGATAGTAATGGTGTTATTTGTCGCATCTGTGGTTAATACATCAGTATTGCTACTTACCACTTTTAATGTTTGGCTATCAAGCAACACATCAGCTTTTGAAGTCGCTGTATTACGCATATCACCTGATTTTGCAGATTCTGTTTCACCGTTAGTATTACCTGCAATTTTTAAGTTTACAGAACGAAGCTGTGCCACGTTTACCGCATCATCATCTGCAGTACCAGCTGCCACATGATTAATTTGGCGAGTATTTGTTGCACTACCAACAGAAACTCCCGCTAAAGTAGAGGTCAATGCATTACCATTTAATGGTGCATAAGCGTTAGCACGAATATCTGAATTACCTTGAGTGGTTGGATTAAATCCAGTCACACCTTTTGCTACTGTTGTTTCAGAACTTGAACCTAATGCCACACCGTGCTCAATATTCGCTTTTGCTTGGTTACCTAATGCCATAGCAAATTGAGCACTTGCATTTGCGGAATTACCTTGAGCAATTGTAAAGTTTGCAGTTGCCTCTGCTTTACGACCTTGAGCAATAGCATATGCACCTGTAGCTTTTGTTTCCGTACCTTGCGCAATCGCATCTTCTCCAGTTGAATTAGCTTGTGTACCCTGCGCAATCGCACGTTTACCTGTTGCCGTAGCACGATCACCTTGCGCTAATGCACTTTGATTTGTGGCTTTTGCTTGGTTACCGATTGCAATAGCTGAACGAGCATCAATCTCTTCTGCTGCATTAAATTGCAAATCATTTTCTAAACGTGCAATGGCTAATTTAATGCGTTCAACGGCAGCTTTTGCACTTGCATAATTAAATTTATTTTCTGCACTAGCATCAGCCTCCAATTTAGCTTTAGCCGCTTCTAAACGCGCCTCTGCTTTTACAAGAAAATTCTCGCCTTTCAATTCCTTAATTTTAGCTTGAATGGCTTCTTTCTCCGCAGCTGTATAACCACCTGCAAGCGCATTATTACCCATTGCCACAGCATTCTCTTTAATTGCTGTTGCCTGTGTACCAACAGCCACAGCATTTCTTCCATAACGAGAGGTATTTGCTTGTCGCCCAACAGCCACTCCACTATCTGCTCTAGCTACTGCCTTATGACCGATAGAAGTAAGTGTATTACCATCATTCTCATTAATATTATAAACAGCACCATTTCCTCCACTTCCTGTCACCTCACGGTCAAAGAATTGACGAGTTGCACCGGATAATTGACCAATAGCAACAGAGCCATTTTGATCGCCTTGTGCAATGGCACCAATAGCGACCCCGCCATTTTGATTACCACCAACTGAAGCAAACCCTCCCAAGGCGACACCACCATTTTGTACAGCCTGCCACCCCGAATAATCAGCGATATCTGAACGAGCCCCAATACCCGCAGCCAAAGAAGGACCAGCGACTTGAACTCCATAACCCAAAGCAGTACTCATTGAATCACTACCGCCACCGCCTAAACGTATACGGTTACCGATTAACGTATCTGCCGCAATACCACTTGCTGATGAAGTAATATCATTTCCAATTACAATTCCTTCATCTGCAACTCCATTTCTATTCCCAATAATAATTACATTTTTAACTGATTTGCCCGCAGTTTGTGCTGTTGCAGAAGTTTTACCTTTAGGCCCAATAAAAATACCATTATCACTTGTTGAAATAGCAGCCGCAGGAATATTTGCTGTCTCGGCGGCTATTACATCCATAGAAATAGCCCCTGCCACCAATGAAAGTGCGGCTAATTTTGAAATTGTTTTTGACTTCGTTTTGCCTTTTGCGGAAGCGAGTTCTGATACTGCGATCCAAGATTGAGTGGCATTATTCCAAATCACACGAAAAATTTGATTCATGAATATCTTTCTTATTTAAATTTAAAAATTACAAAAAATAAGAGCAGCTTATTTCCATAAACCGCTCTATATGTGAAAAATTCGAGCGCATATTAACAACAAGAAATAGGTAAGTCTAGTAATTTAGTCAACATTTACAAATCTTTACATTCGTAAACGTTTGCTTTATTAAATAAAATATTATGAGAAATAACTATTTAGGAAAAACAAAAAAGCCCGCCAAATTTGACGAGCTTTTTTAACTTACATAAAACCGTATTAATACAAATTATGCGCGTTTGAAGTCAATGTGAACCAATTTTGGTTTGAATGGGTGACGTTGCATTGCTTGTACTTTAACTGCAACTTCTTTGCCACCGATCACTAAAGTGATCACTTCAGAATAGAAAGATTCATGTGCTTGCGCGTTGTTTAACTCATCA
The DNA here is from genome assembly GCF_000242295.1 of Haemophilus sp. oral taxon 851 str. F0397. Classification (NCBI taxonomy): domain Bacteria; kingdom Pseudomonadati; phylum Pseudomonadota; class Gammaproteobacteria; order Pasteurellales; family Pasteurellaceae; genus Haemophilus; species Haemophilus sp. oral taxon 851. The sequence goes on along the minus strand of NZ_JH591083.1, from coordinate 88,216 downwards.
TGGTTTAAGATGATTGAAACTGGCTCTTCGCTGCCACCATAAACGATTGCAGGGATTTGACCATTGTGACGCAGGCGGCGGCTCGCACCCTTACCTTGCGCTGTACGAACTTCAGCGTTAAATTTAAATGCCATTTTAATGTTCTCTTTAAATTAATGTTAAAAGAAAGAAAATTGCAGGCGACCCAGCAATTTTCCAAATATTGTTCTCAAAGAATAAGCACTGAGCCATGCTTTGAGACGGCGAATTATAGAATAACCCTCTTTTCAAAGCAAACTTTTTCTAGGTTTTTTACCCTGAAAAGATTAGAATGTTTAGCGGTTTTTTACGATATTCATTAAAAAATAAAGTAGGAAGATTATGGAATTTCTGATTGGATTTTTTACTGAGTACGGCTATTGGGCTGTTCTTCTTGTTTTAATTATTTGCGGATTTGGTGTGCCGATTCCTGAGGACATTACGTTAGTTTCTGGTGGTGTGATTGCGGGGCTTTATCCTGAAAGTGTTAATTCACATTTAATGTTGCTCGTCAGTATGATTGGTGTACTGGCGGGCGATTCGACCATGTATTGGCTTGGTCGTATTTATGGTACGAAGATTTTGCGTTTCCGCCCAATGCGTAAAATCGTGACATTACAACGTTTAAGAATGGTGCGTGAAAAATTCAGTCAATACGGCAATCGAGTATTATTTGTCGCACGTTTTTTACCAGGTTTACGTGCACCAATTTATATGGTCTCTGGTATTACTCGCCGTGTAAGTTACACACGCTTTGTCTTAATTGATTTCTGTGCTGCCATTATTTCTGTGCCAATTTGGGTTTATTTAGGCGAACTTGGTGCCAAAAATTTAGACTGGTTACATGCGCAAATCCAAAAAGGTCAAATGGTGATTTATGTGCTCATCGCTTTACTTGCCCTGTTCCTTTTCTGGAAATGGAAAAAATCAAAAAAATAAGCATAGTAATCAAATAAAAGAGCGGTTAAAAAATTCTGTGTTTTTTTAACCGCTCTTTTTATTTCAATAGACTATAAATTTCTCGCTTTCAGATAATTTTCCACGGTATCCACAATGGCTTGCGTTTGTGGATCGATTTCAATATTCACAATATCGCCCACTTTACGTTGCCCCATTAAGGTTCGTTGCAAAGTTTCAGGGATTAAATTCACACAAAATTGCGTACCTTTTACTTCACCAATAGTCAGGCTAATGCCATCTACCGCAACAAATCCTTTCGTTAAAATATATTTCATGACATCTGCGCTTGGCAGCTCAAACCAAATTTGTCGGTTATTTTCACTGGCGATAATGTTTGAAATTTTTGCTGTACAATAGACGTGACCAGATAATAAATGTCCGCCGATTTCTGTTCCCATTTGCATGGCTCGTTCGATATTCACATTATCGCCTACTTTCAATAAACCAAGATTCGTAATTCTTAAGGTTTCTTGCATGAGATCAAAGCTAACGAGATCGCCGTTGACTTCAGTCACGGTTAAACATACACCGTTATTTGCCACCGATGCGCCAATTTCTAGGTCTTTACGCATTTCAGGTGGTAATTTTACCACTTGTGTTCTAAAATTAGCCTTTTCTGTAATTGAATGAATAGGCGCAGTGCCTTGTACAATTCCGGTAAACATATTTTCTCCTTTTCTAAAAATTTTTCTTAGTATATCAAATTTATGAATTTTCGTCTTTTGTCCCAATATCACGCTGATATTAAAAAATTAATTAAAATCTCTTTACCCATTTTGTTAGCGCAAATCGCACAAAACTCAATGGGATTAGCGGATACCATTATGGCTGGTCGAGTGAGTTCCACTGATATGGCTGCAATTTCTGTTGGCGCGTCTATTTGGATGCCATTAGTGCTTTTTGGTCAAGGCTTATTATTGGCGCTGCCTCCGACCATTTCTTATTTAAACGGTTCAGGTCAACGTCATCGCATTGCCCATCAAGTTCGCCAAGGCATTTGGCTTGTGTTAGGCATGAGTATTCCTTTAGGTTTGCTGATTTATTTCTGTGAAATTCCGCTGCAATATATGCAAATGGAAAGCAAAATGTCAGATTTAGCACGCGATTATTTACATGCGATGTTGTGGGGATTGCCTGCTTATTTGATGCTAATTAATTTTCGTTGTTTAAATGATGGGATTGCCAAAACCAAGCCAGCAATGGTCATTACCTTTTTAGGTTTACTGCTGAATATTCCGCTTAATTACATTTTTATTTATGGAAAATTTGGCATGCCTGCTTTTGGTGCGGTGGGCTGTGGTATTGCGACAGCGATTGTGAACTGGGCAATGTGCTTAATGATGATGTTCTATTCCTACACCAATGCTCAAGAACGCTCACTAAAAGTATTTAGCCAATTAATTGAAATGCCGAATCCCAAAACCCTTAAAAAACTACTGCGCTTAGGGTTGCCCATTGCTATTGCACTTTGTTGTGAAGTGGCGTTATTTGCCCTCACTTCGTTAATGCTTTCTCCGCTAGGCTCAACCATTGTTGCGAGCCATCAAATTACATTGAATACCAGCTCTTTCATTTTCATGTTTCCCCTGTCAATTGGTATGGCAACAACGATTTTAGTCGGACAAGCATTGGGGGCAGGTTCTCCACAAAATGCGAAAAAAATGAGCTATGCCGCATTATTATTAGGGCTAACGGTGACAATCATTACCGCATTAATTACGATTTTCTTCCGTTATGAAATCGCCACTATTTTCGTAACAGACGAAATTGTCATCGCTATGGCGGCAAATTTATTATTATTTGCCGCACTTTATCAATTTTCAGATACTATCCAAATGGTGGTTGGCGGCATTTTACGGGGCTATAAAGATACCAAAGTCATTTTATATATTACCCTTTTCTCTTATTGGGTAATTGGTGTGCCACTTGGTTATACGCTCGGTCGTACAGATTGGCTTGTGCCACACATTGATGCGAAAGGTTTCTGGATTGCCTTTGTGGTCTCACTCACTTTTGCGGCGCTCTTACTTTCTTTAAGAATGAAAAAAATGCAAGCCATGAGTGATAACGCCATTTTACAACGTTTAGAAAAACTCAAATAAGGAACTTTATGCAACTTCCAGCTTTACAATCGGCGACATTAATTCGTCGTTACAAACGCTTTCTTGCGGATATTGAACTTCCAACTGGTGATGTCATGACAATTCATTGCGCCAATACCGGCGCGATGACTGGCTGCGGTGAAAAAGGTGACACAATTTGGTATTCACATTCCGATAGTCAAACTCGTAAATATCCCCATTCTTGGGAACTAACTCAACTTGCGAATGGACAACTTTGCTGTATCAATACGCATCGTTCTAATCAGCTTGTCTTTGAAGCACTGCAAAATAAGCAAATCAAAGAATTAGCAATGTATAACAAAATTTATCCTGAAGTGAAATACGGCGAAGAAAACAGCCGAATTGATTTCTTACTGAAGGGTGAAGGCTTACCCGATTGCTATGTGGAAGTAAAATCCATCACCTTAGTGAAAGGAAATTTAGGTATGTTTCCTGATGCGGTTACTACGCGTGGACAAAAACATGTCCGTGAATTACTCGCAATGAAAAAACAAGGTCATCGTGCAGTAGTACTATTTGCTGGGTTACATAATGGTTTTGATCGTTTCAAAATCGCAGAATATATCGATCCCGAATATGATCGCTTATTGAAAGAAGCAATGGAACAAGGCGTTGAAGCCTATGCTTATGCGGGACAATTTGAAATTTCTAATGGAATTCCTACCGCACTTTCCTTAACAGAATCGGTGCCTTATATAAAATAACATTTTTTGAGAATTATTTTCATTTATCTATTGACAAGCTTATTGATAACAATTATCATCTAATCATTCCAACAACAATATTAGATAATCACTCCAACATTCCCGCCTATTTCCCCACAAATAGGCGTTTTTTTTATTCACAAATCGCCAAGAATCCCTATAATAAAACCTTTCAAAAAACATAATTAGGAAATAATAATGACTGACATTAATACCGTTCTCGCGGAACTAAAGCGCGGTACTGATGAAATCCTTTCAGAAGCGGATTTAATCGAAAAACTGAAAGAAAATCGCCCATTAAAAGTAAAATTAGGCGCCGATCCAACCGCACCAGATATTCATTTAGGACATACCGTTGTATTAAATAAATTACGTCAATTTCAACAACTAGGTCATGAAGTCTATTTCTTAATTGGTGATTTCACTGGAATGGTGGGGGATCCATCAGGTAAAAATGCCACGCGTCCTCCACTCAGCCGTGAAGATGTGTTACGCAATGCAGAAACCTATAAAGAGCAAATTTATAAAATTCTCGATCCACAAAAAACCAAAATCGTCTTCAACTCTGAATGGTTAAGCAAACTTGGTACAGAAGGTATGATTCGTCTTGCAAGCAACTACACCGTTGCGCGTATGCTTGAACGCGACGACTTCAAAAAACGCTTTGGCAGCAACCAACCCATTGCCATCCATGAATTTATTTATCCATTGCTACAAGGCTACGATTCTGTTGCATTAGATGCAGATGTGGAACTAGGCGGTACAGACCAAAAATTCAACTTACTTGTTGGTCGTGAATTACAAAAATCAGCAGGCAAAAAACCACAGGTCGCGATTACACTTCCATTGCTCGTTGGCTTAGATGGCGAGAAAAAAATGTCCAAATCACTTGGCAACTATATCGGCGTAACGGAAGCACCAAGCGATATGTTCGGTAAAGTGATGTCAATTTCTGATGAACTTATGTGGGATTGGTATAACCTTCTTTCATTCCGTCCATTAAGTGAAATTGCACAATTAAAATCGGAAGTAGAAAACGGCAAAAATCCACGTGATGTAAAAATCTTATTAGCAAAAGAATTAATTGCACGTTTCCACAATGAAGAGGCAGCAAACGCTGCAGAACAGGAATTTATTAATCGTTTCCAAAAAGGCGCAATGCCTGATGAAATGCCTGAATTTACGTTCTCTGGCGAAATAGGTTTAGCCACCTTATTAAAAGAAGCTGGTCTTGTGCCTTCGACTTCAGAAGCAATTCGCTCTGCTCAACAAGGCGGTGTAAAAATCAATGGTGAAAAAGTCGATAATGTAAAAGACAATGCACCGAAAGGTACAAATATTTACCAAGTGGGTAAACGAAAATTTGCGCGTGTAACGGTTGAATAAAATAGGTAAAAAAATACCGCACTTTAAAGTGCGGTATTTTTTATTGAAGTTTTTTTAATTATTCTTCGATAGAACGTAATAATTCGTTGATACCCACTTTGCCTAAAGTTTTTGCATCCACTTTTTTCACGATCACAGCGCAGTATAAGCTGTATTTTCCACATTTTGATGGAAGGCTACCAGATACCACCACAGAACCAGCTGGTACACGTCCGTAGTGAATTTCGCCCGTTTCACGATCATAAATTTTGGTTGATTGACCGATGAATACGCCCATTGAGATAACACAGCCGTCTTCTACAATCACGCCTTCCACCACTTCTGAACGTGCGCCAATAAAGCAGTTATCACCGATAATGGTTGGGTTAGCTTGTAATGGCTCTAATACGCCACCGATGCCTACGCCACCAGATAAGTGAACGTTTTTACCGATCTGTGCACATGAACCTACCGTAGCCCAAGTATCGACCATGGTGCCTTCGCCAACATAAGCACCAATATTTACATAAGATGGCATTAATACGCAGTTTTTAGAAATGTATGCACCTTTACGCACCGTTGCAGAAGGCACAACGCGGAAACCTTCTTGAGCAAAACGTTCTTCAGTGTAATCCGCAAATTTTAATGCTACTTTGTCGTAATATTTTGTTTCTGCGCCGTCAATGATTTGATTGTCATTAATACGGAATGAAAGTAAAACCGCTTTTTTTAACCATTGATGTGTTACCCATTCGCCATCAATTTTTTCTGCAACACGGTATTTACCCGAATCTAATCCTTCGATCACTTCTTCAATCGCTGCACGCGTTTCTGCATCAACGGTTTTTGGTGTAATTTCTGCACGTTTTTCAAATGCAGCTTCAATAATTGCTTGTAAGTTTGACATTGTATTTCCTATGTTTTTTGTGAATAAGATGGAATCTGTTTTACCATATTTTCGCTTGCGGCGCAAAAACACCTAAAAAAATCACCGCACTTTGTATTAAAACAAACTGCGGTGATCCTAAAACATAATTGATTAAAAAATTGAAAGCGCTAAACCACAAACGACTGATATACTCAATACAACTGCAATCATTGCATAACCAAAATCACTCATGTTTTTCTCCTCACTAAAAATGATGGTGCATTGTAACAAGATTGTTTTAAGAAAATCATCCCTTTTACAAAAAAATCTCGATAAAAGTAACGAAATTTTTTACAAACCTTTATAATAGGAAAAATTTTTTGGGGATCGAAATATGGCAACAATTAAAGATGTCGCAAAAATGGCTGGCGTGTCCACCACAACCGTATCTCATGTTATTAATAAAACCCGCTTCGTTGCAAAAGATACGGAAGAAGCGGTGTTATCGGCAATTAAGCAACTTAATTATTCACCCAGTGCCGTGGCGCGCAGTTTAAAAGTCAATACCACAAAATCCATTGGGATGATTGTGACGACCAGTGAAGCACCGTATTTTGCGGAGATTATTCATTCTGTTGAAGAACATTGCTATCGACAAGGTTATTCGTTGTTCTTATGTAATACACAAAATGAACCTGAAAAAGTCAAAAACCATTTGGAAATGTTGGCGAAAAAACGGGTAGATGGTTTGCTGGTGATGTGTTCTGAATATACGCAAGATTCATTGGATTTGCTTTCGTCATTTTCTAGTATTCCAATGGTTGTAATGGATTGGGGTCCAAATACGAATACCGATGTAATTGATGATCATAGTTTTGATGGTGGATATTTAGCAACCAAACACCTCATTGAATGTGGTCATAAAAAAATCGGGATTATCTGCGGTGAACTCAATAAAACCACTGCAAAAACTCGTTATGAAGGCTTTTTAAAAGCGATGGCAGATGCAAATCTTAAAGTGCATGAACCTTGGATTTTCGAAGGTGCATTTGAGCCTGAAGATGGTTATGAATGTATGAATCGTTTACTGGCTCAAGAGGAATTACCAACTGCCCTATTCTGTTGTAACGATGTGATGGCACTTGGTGCAATTTCTGCACTGACAGAAAAAGGGTTACGCGTGCCCGATGATATGTCTATTATCGGCTATGATGATATTCATGCTTCGCGTTTCTATGCGCCACCATTAACCACCATTCACCAATCGAAGCTACGATTAGGCAGACAGGCGGTGAATATTTTATTAGAACGAATCAGTCAAAAAGATCAAGGCGTTCAGCAATATAGCCGTATTGACATTGGCCCTGAGCTTATTATTCGAAAATCTGTTAAATCAATTTTATAAAATTTATTAAAAACAAACCGCACTTTTTAAATAATCTATAAAAAGTGCGGTTCTTTTTTATCTATTTTTTAGCTTTTCTTGATTATCTTCAAGGTTTCCTTGAATAGCATTTGCCCTATCTTCCGTTTTTAGCTATATCTATCGCCAACTTGCGAATTTTATTTTTTACTTTTAGGAGTTCCTATGACACAAGAGTACCGCACGCTGCGCAATAACATTAGTATGTTAGGGCGTTTTCTCGGAGAAACAATCAACGATGCCCAAGGTGCCGATATTCTCGAATTAATCGAAAATATTCGTAAACTTTCTCGTAATTCTCGGGCTGGTGATGATAAAGCAAGACAAGAATTGCTCGACACGCTCGGTAGTATTTCTAATGAAAATATTATTCCTGTCGCACGTGCTTTCAGCCAATTTTTAAACCTCACTAACATAGCAGAACAATATCAAACAATTTCGCGTGAACATTCTCTTGCACAAAGTTCTTCTCAATCCTTAAGCGAACTTTTCAAGCGCTTAAAAGAACAAAATGCTTCAGTGGAAGACGTGCATAAAACTGTCGAAAAATTATTAATTGAACTGGTTCTTACCGCACATCCAACAGAAACAACACGTCGTTCACTCATTCATAAACACATTGAAATCAATAAATGTTTAAGCAAGCTAGAACATCATGATTTAACTGAAAAAGAACGCAATATTATTGAGCGTCTATTACTTCGTTTAATCGCTGAAGCATGGCATACCAACGAAATTCGTACAGTTCGTCCAACGCCATTTGATGAAGCGAAATGGGGCTTTGCGATGCTAGAAAACAGTTTGTGGCAAGCTGTGCCAGAGTTTTTACGCCAACTAAACGAAACTGCCCGTGAATTTTTAGGTTACGATTTGCCAGTAGGATTAAAACCTGTGCGTATTTCCTCTTGGATGGGCGGTGACCGTGATGGAAACCCATTTGTCACCGCACAAATCACCAAAAAAGTGCTTTATTTTGCCCGTTGGAAAGCGGCAGATTTATTCTTACAAGATATCAGTAAATTAGCCGATGAACTTTCAATGGTGAAATGTAGTGATGAATTTCGTGCTAAATACGGCGAGCATTTAGAACCCTATCGTTTCGTAGTAAAAAATTTACGCGATCAGCTTACAGCAACCTTAGCTTATTTTGATGATCACTTATCAAATCGCACACCGCGCGCATCCGAAAGCGAGATTATTTTAGAAGATAATCAACTGTGGGAGCCGCTTTACGATTGTTATCAATCTTTAATTCAATGCGGTATGCGTATTATTGCAAATGGTTCATTGTTGGATATTTTGCACCGTATTAGCTGTTTTGGCGTGACACTTTCCCAAATGGATATTCGCCAAGAAAGCACACGTCACACCGATGCCATTGCTGAAATCACGCGCTATATTGGTTTAGGTGATTACTCTCAATGGACAGAAGACGATAAACAGGCTTTCTTAATTCGGGAATTAAGCTCGCGTCGTCCATTAATTCCGCAAAACTGGACGCCATCTCCTGAAACAAAAGAAATTTTAGACACTTGCAAAGTCATTGCTCAACAAAAACAAGGTGTCATTGCGTGTTATGTTATTTCGATGGCACGCAGTGCATCTGATGTTTTAGGCGTTCATTTACTCTTAAAAGAAGCAGGCGTGCCGTATCATATTCCTGTTGTGCCATTATTCGAAACCTTAGACGATTTAGATGCAGCCGAAAAAGTGATGACTCAACTTTTCAATGTGGGCTGGTATCGTGGCGTGATCAATAATCGTCAAATGGTGATGATTGGCTATTCAGATTCGGCAAAAGATGCGGGCATGATGGCTGCCTCTTGGGCGCAATATCGTGCACAAGAAGCCTTAGTAAATTTAACAGAAAAACTTGGCATTGAACTCACCTTATTCCACGGACGTGGTGGCACGATTGGTCGTGGTGGTGCGCCAGCACATGCAGCATTACTTTCTCAACCACCTCGTTCACTAAAAAATGGTTTACGTGTAACAGAACAAGGCGAAATGATTCGCTTCAAACTGGGTTTGCCCGCTGTAGCAGTCGAAACATTTGATCTCTACGCCAGCGCCATTTTAGAAGCAAATCTGTTACCACCGCCAGAACCGAAACCAGAATGGAGCACTATAATGGACGAGCTTTCCACTATTTCTTGCGACATTTATCGTGGCGTAGTTCGTGGTGATAAAGATTTTGTTCCTTATTTCCGTAGTGCGACACCAGAACAGGAACTCTCCAAATTGCCACTTGGCTCTCGCCCTGCAAAACGCAACCCAAATGGCGGCGTGGAAAGTTTACGCGCGATTCCGTGGATTTTTGCGTGGATGCAAAATCGCTTAATGCTACCTGCTTGGTTAGGTGCAGGTGCCTCTATCCGTCAGATTATTGAACAAGGCAAAGGCGATATTATTCATGAAATGTGCGAAAACTGGCCGTTCTTTTCAACGCGGATCGGTATGTTGGAAATGGTCTTTAGTAAATCGGATACTTGGCTTTCCCAACAATATGATCAACGATTAGTGAAAAAAGAGCTTTGGTATTTAGGCGAAAATTTACGTAAGCAACTTGAAGATGATATTCAAACTGTACTTTCACTTTCTCACCAAAGTGAATTGATGTCTGATTTACCTTGGATTGCAGATTCAATCGCATTACGTAATATCTACACGGATCCACTCAATCTACTGCAAGTGGAATTGCTTCACCGTTTCCGTGAAAATCCTGAGCAAGTAAACCCAGATGTAGAACAAGCATTGATGATTACTATCACAGGTATCGCGGCTGGAATGCGCAATACGGGCTAGAAAGATGAAAAAAGTGCGGAAAATTTTCCGCACTTTTTTATTCAAATCGATCACTTAATAAAAATTGTAAAACTGCGTCCATTCTCAAATGAGGAATACTCTCCCCTTGTTCTAAAGGCTGAGATTCAAAACTATCGAAATCAAAATGCGGTTGTTTTTGCCAAAATTCTGTTCTTGGTAATTTACTTGGCACCGTTCCTGGATAAAGCGTAATAAGTTGTTTATCAATAGAACGAATCCCTTGAATTGCTTTAATTTCTTTTCCTTGCTGATTCACAATCACTTGTTTTGTGGTACGAATAGCCGCAATGGCAGTGTATTCCGTATCGATTCCTTCAAATTCCACATGTCGCCCCCCCTCTTGCACAATTTGGCGCATTAAACTCACTAAATTAGGAATTTGATCCCGAGTAATATGATCCGCCTTGGTCGCAACAAACATTAATCGATCAATTCGTGGAGAAAACAAACGATGAAGAAAATTTCTGCTGCCATAATGGAAATTATTAAATAACTGGTTTAACCCCATTTGCATATCTAAAAAGGCTTGCTGACTGTGATTTAAAGGCGTTAAACAATCCGCCAAAATAACTTGACGATCAAAGGTAGAAAAATAATTTTCGTAAAAACCTTTCACAATTTTATTTCGATAATAATCATAACGTTTTGTCAGTACGACAAAATAGCTATTCGATTTGGCTGTTTTTTTCAAGGTTTTCCACTGTTCTTCTGAAAGATGAATTAATGGAAAAAATTGTAACGCAGGCGCCCCCTCTAAATCACTCGGCAATACAAATCGTCCTGGCTGAATAAATTGCATGCCTTGAGACTTACATTTGTGTAAATAATCCGTATAACTTTTCGCTATCTTAGCTAAAACATCTTCATTTGCGACCGCACTTAAATCCAAATCCTGTAACATGGAAAGCCAATTCTGTGCCAACTCTTCACGAACGCCAGTGGTGACCTTGATTTGCTCTTGTGACCATTGTTGAAAATCTAGATTTAATAACGGCAAATCGAGCAACCATTCCCCCGGATAATCAAAAATATCCAGATAAAGCGTACCTCGTTCTTTCAAATGGCGTAGCAAGCCAGATTGACGTTGAAAACGAATTGCTAAACGAGTTTCACTCACCCCCCGAGTAGATTGAAACCATTGCGGCGGATTTTGTGACAAATCATTTAAATTACTTTCATAATCAAAACGTGGCACGCTGAGATCTTGTTGAGATACTCGTTTCACCGCCAAGATCGCACCATTTCTAGCCGCTTCAAATAATGGCAAATGCTGTGATGAATTTTGATTAATGGAGAGAAGTTGATTGATTAAACTTGTAATAAACGCCGTTTTTCCACTCCGACTTAACCCCGTCACCGCCAAGCGCAAAGTGCGGTCAAAACCACGATTAATGATTTGATTGATTTCGTTTTGAACCCTATTAAACATTCAATATCCTAGCCATTTTTACTAATATGCCTTACAATTTGGCACATAATTTATCACAATGCATTTGTTATGTTACGCAAAAATTTTACGTTTTTCTGTTTTCTATTTGGTATTGGCTTGAACACCCAACTTCAAGCGGCTCCACGCGTACCAGAACACCTAACAGAAAACGGACTAACTTATTGTACTAATGCCTCTGGATTTTCTTTTAATCCTCAAACTGCGGATGCAGGTACAAGTATGAATGTCGTCACAGAGCAAATTTATAACAAACTTTTTGAAATAAAAAACCATAGTGCGAACGTTACCCCCGTACTCGCACAATCCTATTCAATATCACCAGATAACAAAGAAATTTTGATTAATTTACGCCGTGGGGTGAAATTTCATCATACGCCTTGGTTTACCCCCACTCGTGATTTTAATGCGGAAGATGTGGTATTTTCAATTAATCGTGTGTTGGGTCATGATACTTACTTGCCAACCTTAGCAGAAACCGCAATTACCTATAAAAATCCACAATATAAAGTGTTTCACGAGCAAGCAAGAAAAGTTCGCTTTCCTTATTTTGATAGCATTAAGCTTAATGAAAAAATTAAATCAGTAACCGCACTTTCACCTTATCAAGTGAAAATTGAATTGTTTGAGCCTGATTCATCGATCTTGTCGCATCTTGCCAGCCAATATGCCATTATTTTTTCACAAGAATATGCCTATCAATTAAGTGCTGATGATAATCTCACTCAATTAGATACTCACCCCGTGGGCACAGGGCCTTATCAAGTAAAGGATTATGTGTATAACCAATATGTTCGCCTAGTACGTAACGAAAATTATTGGAAAAAAGAAGCAAAAATTGAAAATATTATCGTGGATTTATCTACCGATAGAAACGGGCGACTCGTCAAATTTTTCAATAATGAATGTCAAATAGCCTCTTATCCTGAAGTGAGCCAAATTGGCTTATTAAAGAGCGATGATAAGCACTACTATATGCAATCCACTGACGGAATGAATTTGGCATATCTTGCCTTCAATTTTGAAAAACCATTGATGCAGGATCGCACCATTCGAGAAGCTATCTCACAAAGTTTGAACCGCGCACGTATTATTCACAACATCTATCACAATACTGCAACAGTGGCGAATAATATTATTCCTGAAGTATCTTGGGCTTCTAGCGTAAACACGCCAGAATTTGACTTTGATTACAGTCCAAAAGTCGCGAAGAAAAAATTAGAAAATAAACATCTTTCGCTCAATTTATGGGTGATTAATGAAGAACAAATGTATAACCCTGCCCCTTTTAAAATGGCGGAAATGATTAAATCCGATTTAGATCAAGTCGGTGTGAAAGTGAAAGTGCGGACAGTGACACGCACATTTTTGAGTGAGCAACTTCGCAATAAATCAGAAAATTACGATTTAATTTTAGCGGGATGGTTAGCAGGAAATCTTGATCCTGACGGGTTTATGCGCCCTATTTTGAGCTGTAATACGCAAAATGAAATCACAAATTTATCTAACTGGTGTAACGAAGAATTTAATCATTTAATGGATCGCGCGATTGCCACATCTAATTTATCTGAACGGGCACGTGCTTATAATGATGCTCAAGAGCTGATTCTACATGAATTGCCAATTATCCCTATCGCAAATGTAAAACGTATTTTGGTGGCAAACAGCCGAGTAAAAGGGGTGGAAATGACACCTTTTGGTAGTCTTAACTTTTCTGACTTACGCTTACACAAGGAGAAACCCTAATGTTGTGGTCTGTTATTCGCCATACCCTTTGGGTAACTTTGCTCTTGCTTGTGTTATCTTTGCTAAGTTTCGTGATTTTATTGCGAGATCCGCTTAATGCTGATCTCGTCACGCACAATATTTACACCAGTTATTTTAATTATTTAAGCACCTTATTACATGGCGATTTTGGGATTACTTATAACGGTGGAAAATCTCTGATAGATTTAATTTTAACGGTACTTCCACCCACGTTAGAGCTTTGTTTTACCGCACTTTTATTGGCTTTCATTTTCGGCGTGCCGCTTGGCATTATAAGTGCGGTTAATTCTCAGCATATTTTTGCAAAAAGTTTAAAAAGCTTATCTTATCTTGGTTTATCAATTCCGATATTTTGGCTCGCGCCGATTTTACTTTATGTCGCAGCGGTAAATCATTGGGAAATCGCCTCTATTGGGCAATACAATTTACTCTATGAAATAAAACCGATTACCGGTTTCCCAGTCATTGATGTTTGGTTTATAGATGTGCCTTATCGTACCAAAATTGTACAAAATGTTTTGCAACATTTAGCCTTACCAACACTGGTGCTTTGCATTTTGCCAACAATGGAAATTATCCGAATTATTCAACAACGAGCAGAATATGTTTTGAACCAAAATTTTGCCAAAGTTGCCACAACACGGGGGTGGTCAAAATGGAAAATTCTCCATCAATATGTATTCCGTAATACATTTCCTTTGCTTATTCCACAAGTACCGCGCGTGTTTACCCTAGTATTAACTCAATGTATGTTGGTAGAAACGGCTTTAGGTTGGCCTGGAATTGGTCGCTGGCTGATCGATGCCGTAACGCAACAAGATTACAATAGTATTTCTGCGGGGGTGGTTGTCATTGGCGTTTGCATTATTTTGATCGACACATTCATTAAAGCGCTTACTTTCGTGCTCGATCCATTCAAAAAGAAAGGTTGGTATGCAAGATAAAGAACCTGAAGAATTTCGAGAAAATACCTCAATATTCCAAATTTGGCTACTATTTCGCAAAAATACCATTGCGTTGTTCAGCTTTTATTTATTAACGTTGTTAATTCTAACCGCACTTTTCAGCGGTTGGATCGCGCCTTATGCTCATAATATGCAGTTTGTCGGACAAGAATTAATGCCGCCATCTTGGGTAGAAAAAGGGCAAATCGCCTTTTTCTTTGGTACTGATGATTTAGGCCGTGATGTACTAAGCCGACTAATTATGGGCACAAGTTACACTATTGGATCATCGTTGCTAGTCGTACTTGCAGTTGCCTTAATTGGTGGAACTCTTGGCATTGTTGCTGGTATGTTGAAGGGCTTAAAAGCGCGTTTTGTCGGCCATATTTTCGATGCCTTTTTATCGCTCCCTATTTTGCTCATTGCCATCGTGATTTCCACTCTGATGGAACCGAGTTTATTGAATGCAATGTTCGCAACACTTTTAGCGATATTGCCGTATTTCATCCATGCAATTTATCGAGCGATTCAACAAGAATTGAAAAAAGATTACGTGCTGATGTTAAAACTTGAGGGCATTTCTAACTGGGAATTATTAAAAAGTACGATTTTGCCTAATATCACCGTAATCTATGTTCAAGAAATTGCGCGCGCATTTGTTGTCGCTATATTGGATATTAGCGCCTTGAGTTTTATTTCCCTTGGCGCACAACGACCAACCCCAGAATGGGGCGCAATGATTCGAGATTCTTTAGAACTCCTCTATCTTGCACCTTGGACAGTATTACTTCCCGGCTTTGCAATTATTTTTACTATTTTATTAAGCATTATTTTTAGCAATGGCTTAACTAAAGCTATCAACCAATATTACGAATAATTTATGGCACTACTAGACATCCGTAACCTAAATATCGAAATACAAACCTCAAACGGCCTTGTTAAAATTGTGGACGGCGTGAACTTATCGGTCAATGAAGGGGAAATTTGTGGGCTTGTTGGCGAATCGGGTTCTGGTAAAAGTTTAATCGCTAAAGTAATTTGTAATGCCATCAAAGAAAACTGGATTATTACCGCAGATCGCTTTCGCTTTCATGATGTAGAGTTACTAAAACTCAGTCCCAATAAACGCCGAAAGTTAGTGGGTAAAGAAATATCCATGATTTTCCAAGATCCTCTTTCTTGTCTTGATCCAAGTCGGAAAATTGGTAAACAATTAATCCAAAATATCCCGAATTGGACATTTAAAGGAAAATGGTGGCAATGGTTTGGTTGGAAAAAACGCCGTGCTGTTGAATTATTGCATCGTGTAGGGATAAAAGAACACAAAGACATTATGGCAAGCTATCCTAATGAATTAACGGAAGGCGAAGGACAAAAAGTCATGATTGCTATCGCAGTGGCAAATCAGCCTCGCTTGCTTATTGCCGATGAACCGACTAATGCATTAGAAGCGACAACAGCATTACAGGTATTTCGATTACTTTCTAGTATGAACCAAAACCAAGGCACAACCGTTTTATTGGCTAGCAATGACATCAGAAGTATTAGTGAATGGTGCGATCAGATTTCTGTACTCTATTGTGGGCAAAATACCGAATCAGGTCCAACACAAATGTTGCTTGAAAGCCCTCATCATCCTTACACACAAGCGTTAATTAATGCCGTGCCTGATTTTACCCAGCCCTTAGGATTTAAAACCAAGCTAAGCACCTTAGAAGGTACCGTACCAATTTTAGAACAAATGCCTATTGGTTGTCGTCTTGGTCCTCGTTGTCCTTTTGCACAGAAAAAATGTATTGAAAAACCAGCTCGATTCAAAATAAAACAACATGAATTTTCTTGCCATTATCCAATTAATTTACGCGAGAAAACATTCAAAGAAAAAGCAACGAGTGCACCATTAACACTCGCAAGCAAAGGAAATGAATAATGCCGTTATTACAAGTAGAAGATTTGACTAAAACCTTCAAAGGCCGCAAGCGTTTATTTGGTACGAGTGACTTTAATGCGGTAGAAAACGTAAGTTTTGCTCTTGAACGCCAACAAACTTTAGCAATTATCGGCAAAAATGGTTCTGGGAAATCAACATTAGTAAAAATGATCGCGGGCATTACACAGCCCACCTCTGGCAGAATTTTATTTAACGACCATGAATTGCAATTTGAGGATTTTCAATACCGCGCGCAACATATTCGAATGGTGTTCCAAGATGCGAATTCGGCGTTTAATCCTCGCTTAAACATCGGTGAGGCATTAGATGCGCCTTTACGTTTAGCAACAGATTGGGATGAAGAACGTCGCAATCAGAAAATCTTTGAAACACTGTTACTTGTAGGGCTTTACCCTGATTACACAAATCTAAAAATTAAAAATCTTTCGATCAGCCAAAAACAACGTGTCGCTCTGGCTCGTGCCCTAATTTTAGAACCTGAAATAATTATTATAGATGATGCGCTTGGCAATCTAGATGCCTCGGTGCGCATTCAATTACTAAATTTAACCCTTGATCTTCAGCAACGTTTAGGTATCTCTTACATTTATGTAGGCCAAGATCTCGGCGTGATTAAACATATTGCAGACACAGTCATCGTGATGGATAAAGGGAAAATGATAAAGAGCGGTACACCCAAAACGCTATTTACCGATCCACAAACAGATGTAACTAGCCGTTTAGTGGAAAGTTATTTTGGAAAAATTTTGGATGAAAGTGCCTGGGTAAAGGAAACTCATACTAACTAAGGAAAGAAAAAATGAACACTCGTCCCTTTTATTTCGGACTTATATTTATTGCGATTATCGCTGTACTTGCTAACTACTTAGGGAGTACCGACTTTTCTCATCAGTATCATATCAGTGCCTTAATTATTGCCATCTTGCTGGGAATGGCAATCGGCAATACTATTTACCCTCAATTTTCTGCACAAGTGGAAAAAGGCGTATTATTTGCAAAAGGTCCTCTTCTTCGCACCGGTATTGTGCTGTATGGTTTTCGCCTAACTTTTGGCGATATCGCCGATGTAGGCTTAAATGCTGTCGTCACTGATGCAATCATGCTGATTTCAACCTTTTTTCTTACCGCACTTTTGGGCATTCGTTATCTAAAAATGGATAAACAATTGGTTTATCTCACTGGGGCAGGATGTAGTATTTGTGGTGCGGCAGCTGTCATGGCGGCAGAGCCTGTTACCAAAGCAGAATCTCATAAGGTTTCAGTGGCGATTGCCGTAGTGGTCATTTTCGGGACGCTTTCTATTTTTACTTATCCATTTTTCTACACTTGGTCACAAGATTTAATTAACGCTCATCAATTCGGTATTTATGTTGGTTCTAGTGTGCATGAAGTGGCTCAAGTTTATGCGATAGGGGGAAATATTGATCCTATCGTGGCGAATACAGCCGTCATTACCAAAATGATCCGTGTAATGATGCTCGCACCATTTTTATTAATGCTTTCTTGGTTATTAACGCGTAGTAATGGGGTATCAGAAAATACGTCACACAAAATTACAATTCCTTGGTTTGCTGTACTTTTTATTGGCGTTGCGATTTTTAATTCTTTTGATTTATTACCAAAAGAACTCGTGAAATTATTAGTTGACATCGATTCTTTCTTATTAATTTCAGCGATGGCTGCGCTTGGCTTAACTACGCAAGCAAGCGCAATCAAGAAAGCAGGACTAAAACCTCTGATTTTAGGGATACTGATTTATTTATGGCTAGTAGTTGGTGGATTTTTAGTTAACTATGGAATATCAAAATTAATATAAAATTCACTTAACATTGACCGCACTTTTAAAGTGCGGTCTTTTTTTATGAAGAATATTTTCAGATTTGGTGATTTAAAATATGAAATTACGCTTTATTTCAAAGTGCGATTTAATAAACCATCCTCTAAAAATAAAGGACCAATTGGGCGTTTAGGAATATCAAACTTTTGTGGATAAATCACATCCACCAAATACAATCCATCGGGTTTTGCTGTGGGTGCAGCAAGCTGACGATTTTTCTGCTCAAGTAGCCATTGCATCCATTCAATCGGCTGATTTCCCGCACCGACCTCAATCAAACTACCCACAATATTGCGTACCATATGATGCACAAAAGCATTCGCCTGAATATCAACAATAATATATTTTCCGATACGAGACACATTCAAATGATGCACATTACGCCAAGGCGTATGAGACTGACATTGTGCAGCGCGGAAAGAGGAAAAATCATGTTCCCCTAATAAACATTGCCCTGCTTGATGCATTTTTTCGACATCTAAATCTAAATGGCAATGAGTCATTCCTCCCGCTAAAATCGCAGAGCGTAATTTATTACAATAAAGAATATAGCGGTAACGGCGTGCTGTTGCGGAAAATCTGGCATGAAATTCATCATCGACTTGTTTTGCCCAACTCACTGCAATGTCATCAGGTAAATGAGCATTAGTACCAAAAGCCCAAGCCTTCTCTGGGCGAACCGAATTCGTTTCAAAATGAACAACCTGCCCCGTTCCACTCACACCAGAATCCGTTCTGCCAGCACAAAATATTTCAATTTTTTCATTCGCAATACAAGAAAGCGCCTTTTCTAATTCTTCTTGTACACTGCGGACTTTTTCTTGTCTCTGCCAACCATAATAATTTTGCCCGTTATACTCAATGCCTAATGCGATTTTCATTTTTTACCTTTTGGCTTAATAAAGTGCGGTTATGGTAGCTCAAGTTTATTTGGAGCGCAAATTCACAAAATTGCTCCAAAATTAATTAACAAATAAATGATAGCTTCTAAAAATTACAGCAATAAATGTGAAATTTTTGTGATAAAGATCTCATTCTGATAATCTATCATTAGAGTTTACACTCCAAATTCCCTATAATTAATCAACGTATTATGAAAAACTAAAAGGAAAATTATGAAAACATTGAGTGAATTTATCGTTGAACGCCAAGCAGAGTATCCAAACGCAAAAGGGGAATTGAGTGGTATTTTGTCGTCAATTCGTCTTTTAGCGAAAATTATTCACCGAGATATAAATAAAGCAGGCTTAACAAATATTCTCGGCCAATCAGGTGTTGAAAACGTACAAGGCGAAAGTCAGATGAAACTTGATTTATTCGCCCATAACACGATGAAAGCGGCATTAATGGCACGTGAAGAAGTGGCTGGTTTTGCATCTGAAGAAGAAGAAAGTTTTATCGCGTTTGATACAGAACGTGGACGCAATGCAAAATACATTATTTTAACCGATCCCCTTGATGGTTCTTCAAATATTGATGTAAACGTATCCGTCGGTACAATTTTCTCCATTTACCGTCGCGTATCTCCAATTGGCACACCTGTCACCTTAGAAGATTTCTTACAACCAGGGAATAAACAAGTTGCCGCGGGTTATATTGTTTATGGTTCATCAACTATGTTGGTATATACCACCGGTAATGGGGTTAATGGTTTTACTTATGATCCATCAATCGGGACATTCTGTCTATCACACGAAAATATGCAAATGCCAAAAACGGGTCGTATTTATTCCATCAATGAAGGGCAATACCTCAAATTCCCACAAGGTGTGAAAAAATATATTAAATATTGCCAAGAAGAAGATAAAGCGACTCATCGTCCTTACGCCTCTCGCTATATTGGTTCACTTGTAGCAGACTTCCACCGCAACTTATTAAAAGGTGGCATTTATATTTACCCAAGTGCAACCAACTATCCAAATGGAAAACTCCGTTTATTATATGAAGGCAATCCAATTGCGTTTTTAGCGGAGCAAGCGGGCGGTGTCGCAACGGATGGTTATCGTCGAATTTTAGATATCGAACCAACCGCACTTCATGAACGTGTTCCATTATTTGTTGGTTCAGAGGATATGGTGAAAAAAGCGCAAGAAATGATGGAAGAATTTAAAGAATAATAAAAATCCCCTCGACTAAAGAGGGGATTTTTATCAATAAACCGATCAAAAAAACCGAACTTAATGTTCGGTTTTCTTTTTCATTACATGATACGGCGCGATTGAGTGTAAGTTCTAGCCCAGTATTCTTCATCAAGGGAACTTATCGTCACACCTTGCCCTGTACTTGCGTGCATAAATTGGTTGTTACCAATATAAACACCGACATGGTTATTTTTACGGAAGAAAACTAAATCGCCTTTTTTCAACTCTGATTTACTAATTTGTTTACCCAAATAACGTTGTTCAGCCGTAGAACGAGGCAACTCAATGCCAAATGCTTCAGAAAAAGTCGTTTGCATAAATGCAGAACAATCAATACCACGCTTGGTTGTACCGCCCATACGATAAGCGGTTCCCACCCATTCATTATACACACCAGCTAAAGCCTTATCACCCATTAAAGCTGATGAACGGTTTGTTCTCACTTTATGGAAAATCCCTGAACGATTACCTTTTTCTAAACTACTAATCAAACCCGTTAATTGAGCATCATCACTTTCATAAATAGCCTGATGATTTGCCGTTCGTGGGCCATTAGAACAAGCAGTTGCGAGTGTCGCTAAACCAATAATAACTAAAATTCTTTTTAACATAATTTAAAATAATTAAAAGATATAAAATAAAATTCTGCCCGAGACTATCAAAATTTGAATAAGATTGCCAGTAAAAATCCAATTTTAATGGGATTTTTGTGATCTTTTGCACAATTTTGGTTTAATTTGTACCACCAACAGTAATTTCATCAATTTTTAGTGCAGGCTGTCCAACGCCGACTGGCACACTTTGCCCCTCTTTGCCACAAACCCCGATACCTAAATCAAGTTCTGATTTATCTGCAACCATAGAAATCTTTTGCATCACCTCAATACCACTACCAATTAAGGTTGCGCCCTTCACAGGTTTCGTGATTTTTCCTTTTTCAATTAAATAAGCTTCTGAAGTGGAAAATACAAATTTACCAGACGTAATATCCACTTGACCACCACCAAAGTGCGGTGCATAAATCCCCTGTTCTACAGAAGCAATTAAATCATCAAACTGACTTTGCCCAGCAAGCATATAGGTGTTGGTCATTCTAGGCATTGGTAAATGGGCATAAGACTCGCGACGTCCATTCCCCGTAGGTGCTACGCCCATCAAACGGGCATTCATTTTATCTTGCATATAACCTTGCAAGATCCCATCTTTGATGAGTACATTGCACTGGCTTGGCACACCCTCATCATCAATAGTTAATGAACCTCGACGATTTTCAATCGTACCATCATCCACGATCGTACATAACGGTGAAGTTACTTGCTCGCCAATCTTGCCTGTAAAAAGTGAACTTTCTTTACGGTTAAAATCACCTTCTAAACCATGCCCAACAGCCTCATGTAACAGCACACCAGGCCAACCAGCACCTAACACAACAGGCATTAATCCTGCTGGTGCTGCAACTGCACTAAGGTTTACTAAGGCTTGACGAACCGCTTCTTTAGCAAATCGTACTGCTCTAATATCGCCATCAATCACTTCAAAGAACCAATCTAAACCGAAACGCCCACCAGAACCACAGCTGCCTCGTTCACGTTTTCCATTTTCTTCTACTAACACAGAAATAGATAAGCGAACTAAAGGACGAATATCTGCAGCTAGCGTACCATCCGTCGCCATGACTAATACTTCTTCATAAACGGAACTAAGGCTTGCTGATACGCGGGTTACGCGATGGTCTTCTGCACGTGCTGTACGATCAACCAAATGTAATAGCTCAATTTTTTTCTCTTTAGTCAAACTTTCCAAAGGATTAATCGCTGCATAACGAGCTATAGGATTTACAACATTAAAAGCAGATGGCGAAATCAAATTCCCCTGTTTGGCTTGCGCGATCCCCTTTACCGCCTCCGCACACTGCTGCAAAGAGGCAAGATTAATTTGATCGGCATAAGCAAAGCCTGTTTTCTCACCAGAAACTGCCCGCACGCCAACACCACGATCAATATGAAAACCGCCTTCTTTTATAATGCCATCTTCCAATACCCAACTTTCATCTTGGCTAAGTTGAAAATACAAATCAGCGTAATCAATATTGCGATGCGACATCATGTCGAAAATATTGAGCAATGCTTTAGTTGAAAGATTACTTGGTGTCAGTAATGTATTTGAAACTTGGTTTAACATATTTTTTCCAGTCTAAAAGTAAATATTTTGTAATAGCTCATATCCATTTAGTGCAACAGCACAGATTAAAATCGGATTAATAAAGTGCGGCTGATTTTGAGGTTATTTTTCCAAATGCGCTAATCCAAATTGGTACAAAGCATTCTTCTTATAACCATACAACTCAGCAACAATAGCAGATGCTTTTTTTAGCGGTAATTCTTCTGTAATTAATTCAAGCGCCTTCACCGCTTGTGGAGAAATTTCATCGTTATTGTCAGACTTTGGTTTGCCTTCAACAATCAAAACCATCTCGCCTTTTGTACGATTAGGATCTTCTAAAAGCCATTCGCGTAAATTTTTAATCGTATTACCCGTAATCGTTTCCCAAGTTTTAGTAATTTCACGGGCTAACACAATATATCGTTCTTCCCCTAACACCGATTGCATATCTTCTAGCGTATCTAAAATACGGTGAGTAGATTCATAAAAAATCAAAGTGCGGTCTTCTTCTGCGATATTTTCTAATTTATCTTTGCGGGCTTTACTTTTCGCAGGTAAAAAACCTTCAAAACAAAATCTATCAGAAGCAATCCCCGATGCGCAAAGTGCGGTAATTGCCGCACATGCCCCGGGTAAAGGAACAACGCGAATGCCAGCCTCACGACATTGTCGTACTAAATGAAAACCGGGATCACTAATTAATGGCGTCCCCGCATCAGAAATTAAAGCAATATTGCTACCTTGCTTGAGTTTTTCCACCAAAATATGGGCTTTTTCTTGTTCATTGTGATCATGCAAAGCAAAAAATGGCTTCTTAATGCCGTAATGACTTAATAAAAGGCCACTATGGCGGGTATCTTCTGCTGCAATTAAATCCACTTGAGCAAAAGTATCTAAAGCACGCTGGGTAATATCCTGTAAATTGCCAATCGGTGTAGCAACAATGTATAAAATTCCGGTTAAATCAGTCATTTTTGTTTGCTTTTAAGTTATGAGATAAGTAAGATCTGCCACAACTATTGTCTGTTTATGATGGAGCAAGAATGTCTATTCTATTACAAGGCGGACGTTTTAAAAAACGTTTAATGCCAATTTTATTGTCAATGGCCTTAGCTGGCTGT
Source organism: Haemophilus sp. oral taxon 851 str. F0397 (assembly GCF_000242295.1). Classification (NCBI taxonomy): domain Bacteria; kingdom Pseudomonadati; phylum Pseudomonadota; class Gammaproteobacteria; order Pasteurellales; family Pasteurellaceae; genus Haemophilus; species Haemophilus sp. oral taxon 851. The sequence continues at coordinate 64,558 of NZ_JH591083.1, read as the reverse complement.
TCAAATCTACTTGGCAGCAGTTTTACGCAAACTTTACAACAAGATGCGAATGCAAGTTCTGAATTTTATATGAATAAATTAGGACAAGCACAAGAACTTGAAGATCAACAAACCTATAAATTGCTCGCAGCTCGCGTGTTAATCAGTGAAAATAAAGTTGAACAATCAGAAGCTTTATTAAGTGAGTTAGGTGAATTAAATGAGGCGCAAAAATTAGATCGTGCATTAATTGAAGCGAGAATTTCTGCTGCAAAAAATGCCAATGAAGTCGCGCAAAATCAATTACGTACATTGGATTTAAATAAATTAAGCCCGTCACAAAAATCTCGTTATTACGAAACCTTAGCTATTGTTGCAGAAAACCGTAAAGATATCATTGAGGCCGTAAAAGCGCGGGTAAAAATTGACGAAAATTTAACGGATGTACAACGTCGTCAAGATAATGTTGATAAAACTTGGGCATTGTTACGTTCAGCAAATACTGGCGTAATCAATAATACTTCAGATGAAGGCAACGCGGCTTTAGGCGGTTGGTTAGCGTTAATCAAAACCTACAATGATTATATTCGTCAACCCGTTCAATTAAGCCAAGCATTACAAAGTTGGAAAAACGCTTATCCAAATCATGCAGCCGCAACATTGTTCCCAAAAGAATTGCTTACATTGCTTAATTTCCAACAAACGAATGTGTCACAAATTGGCTTACTATTGCCATTAAGTGGTGATGGACAAATTCTTGGTACAACCATTCAATCAGGTTTCAACGACGCGAAAGGTAACTCAACAATTCCTGTGCAAGTATTTGATACCTCAATGAATTCTGTACAAGATATCATTGCGCAAGCAAAACAAGCGGGGATTAAAACCTTAGTGGGTCCATTACTAAAACAAAATCTTGATGTGATTTTAGCGGATCCAGCACAAATTCAAGGTATGGATGTACTTGCATTAAATGCAACACCAAATTCTCGTGCAATTGGTCAACTTTGCTATTATGGACTTTCACCAGAAGATGAAGCAGAGTCAGCAGCCAATAAAATGTGGAATGATGGAATTCGTAGTCCACTGGTTGCTATGCCGCAAAATGATTTAGGGCAACGCGTAGGTAATGCCTTTAATGTACGTTGGCAACAATTAGCAGGTACAGATGCGAATATTCGTTACTATAATCTACCAGCAGATGTTACTTATTTCCTTCAAGAAAATGGTTCAAATTCAACCGCACTTTATGTGGTCGCCAATCCAGATGAGTTAGTTGAAATGAAAGGCTATTTAACTAATAGCGCACCAAATTTACGTATTTATGCGAGCTCACGTTCAAGCTCCAATGCAGCAAGCAGCAATCCTGAGTTTGTTGCTCAAATGAATGGTGTTCAATTTAGTGATATTCCATTTTTTAAAGAAACCAATTCACCACAATATCAAAAACTCGCTAAAACAACTGGCGGTGAATATCAATTAATGCGTTTATACGCAATGGGTGCAGATGCTTGGTTACTCATCAACCAATTTAATGAATTGCGCCAAGTACCAGGATATCGCTTAAGTGGTTTAACTGGTGTTTTAAGTTCAGGTACAAATTGTAATGTTGAACGTGATATGACTTGGTATCAATATCAAGATGGTGCAATTGTACCAGTCGCAAACTAATGTTTTCTTTAAAACGTCAACAAGGGGCGAGCTTTGAGCATCAAGCTCGCCTTTTTTTAGAATCAAAAGGCTTAAAATTTATTGCGGCTAATCAAAATTTCAAATGTGGTGAACTTGATCTTATTATGAGTGACAAAGAAACCATCGTTTTTGTTGAAGTTCGCCAACGTTCTAATAATGCCTTTGGCTCGGCAATAGAAAGTGTAGATTGGCAAAAACAACAAAAATGGTTAGATGCTGCAAATTTATGGCTAATGAAACAAAATATGAGTTTAGAAGATGCCGATTGTCGTTTTGATTTAATCGCCTTTGGCAAAACGCCCCAAGATATTCAATGGATTCCTAATTTTCTCGATTAATGGCTTTTTATGATATTACAAAAAGTAAAAGATATTTATAGCGAAAGTATTCAAATTCAAATTGCTGCGTCTAGCATGCTTTCGGAAAATATTGCTAACGCCACCCAAATGGTGATGCAATGTTTGCTAGGCGGCAATAAAGTGATCGCTTGTGGCGTCTCCCGTTCTTATGCCAATGCACAGTTTCTCGTATCTAACTTACTTAATCGATATGATTTAGCAAGACCGAGTTTTCCCTCTGTGCTCTTAAGTTTAGAAAGTGCGGTGGGTTCTTCTCTTGTTTTTGAACACTCGCCTGAAGAATTGTATTGTCACCAATTTAATGCCGTTGCCAAACCGGGCGACTTACTTATCGCTTTTGCGCCTTTAGGAACAGAGAAAATCGTACTAAACACTATTTCTCATGCAGTAAATAAAGAAGTTAATGTCATTGCACTCACTGGCTCTAATAACGATGCAATTCAAGGAATTTTAGCCGATAATGATTTAGAAATATCGATTCCAGCAACCAAAGAAAGTCGAGTCTTAGAAAACCATCTTTTTGTTATCAATGCCCTTTGTGAATTAGTTGACCATACCTTGTTCCCAAGTGCTTGACAGCAAAATAAATCAATTTCAAACTAGCAGTAATTTAATCTCAAAAGGAGTTAATTATGACATTATCCCCGTTAAAAAAACTGACTATCGTGCTTAGCACAACATTCTTTTTACAAGGCTGTATCGTTGCCGCTCTTGGTGGTGGCGCTGCAGCGGCTAAAGTCGGTACCGATCCTCGAACAGCTGGCACACAAGTTGATGACGAAACACTAGAATTCAAAGTAGAAAATGCCGTTGAAAAAGATGCTCAAATCAAAACTGAAGGTCGTGTAAATGCAGTGTCTTACAATGGTCGAGTACTTTTAATCGGTCAAGTTCCCAATAGTGGTGTAAAAAAAACAGCCGCAGATCTTGCAAAAGGCGTTGAAGGTGTCAATGACATTTATAACGAGCTGACTGTTGGCCCAAAAATCTCTTTTGCACAAATCAGCAAAGACAGTTGGATTACCACTCAGGTCAAATCAAAAATGTTAGTCGATGGTCGAGTTAAAGCGACAGATGTAAAAGTTATTAGTGAAAATGGAGAAGTTTTCCTACTCGGTACGGTGACTCATGCCCAAGCTGATGCAGCTGCAGATATTGCAAGTAAAATCAGTGGCGTGCAAAAAGTAATTAAAGTTTTCAAATATCTAAACTAATCTTCAAAGTGCGGTAAAAATTCAACGAATCTCAACCGCACTTTTCTCATTCTTACAAGTAAAAAATTTGATTTTTTTGCTCTTTTGAAAAAAACATTTATTTTTAAATAAGTTACCTATTGTCAATAATTCAAGCAAAAAATTTATTGCTTGATCTCAAGCAAAAAACACATTACCTTGTGCGTGATTTTATTACAAACACTATATCTTGTGTTTAACATCGCCATAATAACAAGGGTCGTACAATGAATAAAAGCTTAATGGTAACCAAGCGTGATGGCACGCAGGAACAAATCAATCTTGATAAAATCCACCGTGTTATTACATGGGCAGCAGAAGGTCTAGACAATGTATCTGTTTCCCAAGTTGAGCTTCGCTCACACATTCAATTTTATGAAGGCATTCGTACTTCAGACATTCACGAAACCATTATTAAAGCAGCCGCAGATTTAATCAGCAAAGATACGCCTGATTATCAATTTTTAGCTGCTCGCTTAGCGATTTTCCATTTACGTAAAAAAGCCTACGGTCATTTTGATCCCCCTCGTTTATACGATCACGTCAAAAAATTAGTACGCATGGGTAAATACGATCATGCCTTATTGGATGATTACACCCGTGAAGAATGGGACACAATGGACGGATTCATCGATCATTGGCGTGATATGACGTTCTCTTATGCTGCCGTAAAACAATTAGAAGGTAAGTATTTAGTTCAAAACCGTGTGACGGGAGAAATCTACGAATCTGCACAATTCCTCTATTTACTGGTTGCCGCAAGTTTATTCTCTAAATATCCAAAAGAAACGCGTTTGGATTATGTAAAACGTTTCTACGATGCAACATCCACCTTCAAAATATCCTTACCAACGCCAATTATGGCAGGTGTGCGCACACCTACTCGTCAGTTCAGCTCTTGCGTATTAATTGAATGTGATGATAGCTTAGATTCAATCAATGCAACGGCATCAGCTATTGTGAAATATGTTTCACAACGCGCGGGGATTGGTATTAATGCAGGTGCAATTCGTGCATTAGGTAGTGAGATTCGTGGCGGTGAAGCATTCCATACGGGTTGCATTCCATTCTATAAATATTTCCAAACTGCGGTGAAATCTTGCTCACAGGGTGGCGTTCGTGGCGGTGCTGCGACACTTTATTACCCAATTTGGCACTTAGAAGCAGAAAGCTTACTTGTATTAAAAAATAACCGTGGTGTAGAAGACAACCGTGTTCGTCATATGGATTATGGCGTCCAATTAAACAAATTAATGTATCAACGCTTAATTAAAGGCGGCGAGATTACTTTATTTAGTCCATCAGATGTACCTGGACTTTATGAAGCATTCTTTGCGGATCAAGACAAATTTGAAGAACTGTACGTAAAATACGAACAAGATCCAACTATCCGCAAACGCACTGTCAAAGCCGTTGAGATTTTCTCTTTATTAATGCAAGAACGTGCATCAACAGGTCGTATCTACATTCAAAACGTAGACCACTGTAATACTCACTCTCCGTTTGATCCACAAGTGGCACCAGTTCGCCAATCTAACCTATGTTTAGAAATCGCGTTACCAACGAAGCCGCTTGAGCACATTAATGATGAAAATGGAGAAATCGCACTTTGTACCCTTTCCGCATTTAACTTAGGTAAGATTGAAAACTTAGATGAATTAGAAGAACTTGCCGATCTTGCAGTGCGTTCACTTGATGCATTATTAGATTATCAAGATTACCCTGTGGTGGCGGCAAAACGTAGTTCACTTGCTCGTCGTTCATTAGGTATCGGTGTAATTAACTATGCTTATTATCTTGCGAAAAATGGTGTTCGTTATTCTGATGGTTCAGCTAATGATTTAACTCACCGCACTTTTGAAGCCATTCAATACTATTTATTGAAAGCCTCTATGAACTTAGCAAAAGAGCAAGGTGCTTGCGAATACTTCAATGAAACCACTTATGCAAAAGGCATTTTACCTATTGATACCTATAAGAAAGATTTAGATGCCTTAACTCAAGAGCCGTTACATTATGATTGGGAAAGCTTACGTAAAGATATCCAAGAATTTGGTTTACGTAACTCAACCTTAACTGCCTTAATGCCATCAGAAACATCATCACAAATTTCCAATGCGACTAATGGTATTGAGCCACCGCGTGGTCATGTAAGTATTAAAGCGTCAAAAGATGGCATCCTAAAACAAGTTGTACCTGAATACGAAAACTTAAGCGACAACTACGAATTACTTTGGGATATTCCAAGTAATGACGGCTACTTACATTTAGTCGGTATTATGCAAAAATTCGTAGACCAAGCGATCTCCGCCAACACCAACTACGATCCAAAACGTTTTGAAGACGGTAAAGTACCAATGAAAGTGTTGTTAAAAGATCTTTTAACCGCTTATAAATATGGTCTAAAAACTCTTTACTATCAAAACACTCGCGATGGCGCTGAAGATGCTCAAGAAGATCTTGATGATGGCTGTGCTGGTGGAGCGTGTAAGATTTAAATTAAACATTGCTTTCTATTCTTGTAGGGTGGGCTTTAGCCCACCAAAACTTTCTTATTAAAATGGTGGGCTAAAGCCCACCCTACGATATGGAGACAAAAAATGGCATACACCACTTTCTCACAAAACAAAAACGACCAGTTAAAAGAACCGATGTTCTTTGGTCAAAACGTTAACGTTGCGCGTTACGATCAACAAAAATATGAGACGTTTGAAAAACTCATTGAAAAACAACTTTCTTTCTTCTGGCGTCCGGAAGAAGTGGATGTGTCACAAGACCGTATCGACTATGCCGCGTTACCTGAGCATGAAAAGCACATTTTCATCAGTAACTTAAAATATCAAACCTTATTAGATTCTATTCAAGGTCGTAGTCCAAACGTGGCATTATTGCCTTTAGTGTCTATTCCTGAATTAGAAACTTGGATTGAGACTTGGACATTCTCTGAAACCATCCACTCTCGTTCTTACACGCACATTATTCGTAACATTGTAAACGATCCATCTATCGTATTTGATGATATCGTGACTAACGAAGAAATCATTAAACGTGCACGTGATATTTCTTCTTATTACGATGATTTAATTCGTGATAGCCAACTTTACAGTCTGTACGGCGAAGGTACTTACACAGTAGACGGTAAAGAATGTGTCGTGACATTACGTAATTTGAAAAAACAACTTTATCTTTGCTTAATGAGTGTGAATGCACTTGAAGCTATTCGTTTCTACGTATCCTTCGCTTGCTCCTTTGCCTTTGCAGAACGTCAATTAATGGAAGGTAATGCGAAAATTATTAAATTTATCGCACGTGATGAAGCCCTACACTTAACTGGTACACAGCACATTTTAAACATCATGGCTGCAGGTCAAGATGATCCAGAAATGGCTGAAATTGCGGAAGAATGTAAACAAGAAGCCTATGATTTATTCTTAGCGGCTGCAGAACAAGAAAAAGACTGGGCAGATTATTTGTTTAAAGACGGTTCGATGATTGGTTTGAACAAAGACATTTTGGTGCAATATGTGGAATATATCACTAATATCCGTATGCAAGCTGTTGGTCTTCCATTGCCATTTGGTGCACGTTCTAATCCAATTCCATGGATTAACGCATGGCTTGTTTCTGACAACGTACAAGTGGCGCCACAAGAAGTGGAAGTGAGTTCTTATCTTGTAGGTCAAATTGACTCAAAAGTTGATACGAATGATTTTGGGGATTTCGATCTCTAATTAAAAACACATAAGAAAATAACCGAACTTTGGAATATTCTTCCTAAATATTTAAAGTGCGGTCAATTTTTTGTTCATTTTAAAAGGCCTTCTAACACAGAAAGCCTTTTCTTTCTTAGATTTCCAATAATAATCTTGTTGGATCTTCCAATAATTCTTTAATTGTCACTAAGAAACCAACAGATTCACGGCCATCAATTAAACGATGATCGTAAGATAAAGCAAGATACATCATCGGACGAATCACAACTTGACCATTAAGCGCAATCGGACGTTCTTTAATTGCATGCATTCCTAAAATCGCACTTTGTGGTGGATTGATAATTGGGGTGGACATAAGAGAACCAAACACGCCGCCATTTGTAATGGTAAAATTGCCGCCAGTGAGATCTTCTACAGTCAATTTGCCATCACGACCTTTTTCAGCTAATGCTTTAATTTGTTTTTCGATCTCTGCCATACTGAGCTTATCGCAATCGCGAAGCACTGGTGTGACTAATCCACGCGGGGTAGAAACCGCAATACTGATATCAAAATAGTTATGGTAAACAACATCATCACCATCAATGGAAGCATTAACTTCAGGATAACGTTTTAATGCTTCCACAACCGCTTTGATATAGAAAGACATAAATCCTAAACGCACACCATGTTGTTTTTCAAATTTTTCGCCGTAGGTTTTACGCAAAGTCATTATCGGTTGCATATCCACTTCATTGAAAGTAGTAAGCATTGCTGTACTATTTTTGGCTTCCAGTAAACGTTCAGCAATACGTTTACGCAAACGGGTCATTGGCACACGTTTTTCAGAACGTGCACTATAAGCTACCGTACTAATTGTATTTTGCTCAGTGGCAGCTTCTTGTTTCGCTTGTAGTGCTTGTCGTTTTGCGATTTCACGTTCAATATCTTCACGCGTTAAACGGCCACCCACGCCCGAACCTTGGATTTGATCTGCTTGTAAATCATGTTCTGCTAATAAACGACGAATCGCAGGTCCCTGATCCGCATTATGATTATGACTATTTTCAATTGCTGCATGTTGACGATCAGATGGTGTAGGTTCATTCGTTGCTTTTAACGTCTCTGAACTAACATCCCCTTCTTGAGCCGTAGAAATTTTGCCTAGCAACTGTTTACTCACCACAGTTTCGCCCTCAGCTTGAACAACTTCTGCCAGTACGCCATCAGAAAGTGCGGGTACTTCTAGCACGACTTTATCCGTTTCAATTTCTACAATAACTTCATCACGTTTAACGGTATCACCTACTTTTTTATGCCAAGTAGCAACGGTTGCATCTGCAACTGATTCAGGTAGGTCTGGAACAAGAATTTCAATGGTCATTTTATTTTTCCTTATCTCTTAACTTAAAGTGCAACTTATTGCACTAAATTACTCTTTTACTTTTTATCCAGGATGCAACAAGTACACCTGTAAATTTATAAAAATATCTTAATTTTTAACCGCACTTTATAGGGTTAACGCATCTTCCACTAACTGTTTTTGCTGTTTAGTGTGAAGCGACATATAACCCACAGCAGGCGAAGCTGAAGCTGGACGCCCTGCATATTTAAGTTTAACGAATTCTGGAATTGCTGATTCAAAATTATGTTTACTGCAATACCAAGCCCCTTGGTTAAGTGGTTCTTCTTGACACCATACATAATCCGTGACATGTGCATAAGGCTCAAGCACTTTCTTCACATCCTCATGTGGGAATGGATAAAGCTGCTCAATACGAATAATCGCCACATCTTTTTGATTATTGGCGCGACGTTGTTCAAGCAAATCGTAATAAACTTTACCTGAACACATTACCACACGTTTTACATCTTTAGGATCAAGTTCGTCAATTTCTCCAATTACAGTTTGAAAGGCTCCATGAATCAACTCATCTAAACTGGATACAGCTAATGGGTGACGTAGCAAAGATTTTGGAGAAATAGCAATTAATGGACGACGCATCTTACGCAACGATTGACGACGAAGCATGTGATACACCTGTGCTGGCGTTGATGGCACGCAGACTTGCATATTTTGTTCAGCACAAAGTTGCAAATAACGTTCAAGACGAGCAGAAGAATGTTCTGGACCTTGTCCCTCATAGCCATGAGGCAATAACATAACTAAACCACACATTCTGCCCCATTTTTGTTCGCCAGAGCTAATAAATTGGTCGATAACAATTTGTGCACCATTAGCAAAATCGCCAAATTGCGCTTCCCAAATAGTTAAAGTTTTTGGATCCGTTGTTGCATAGCCATATTCAAAAGCAAGAACAGATTCTTCAGATAGTACCGAATCCCATACTTCAAAACGACCTTGATTAGCATGCAAATGTGTTAATGGTACATACCCCGTACCATCATTTTGATTATGCACAACGGCATGACGATGGAAAAAGGTTCCGCGCCCCGCATCTTCACCTGATAAACGGACATTAACACCTTCATCAAGTAAAGTTGCATAAGCCATGGTTTCAGCCATCCCCCAGTCGAGCAATTTCTCGCCTTGATACATTGCTTTACGATCATTATAGATTTTTTCTACACGAGGATGCGCACGTAAACTTTCTGGATATTCACATACACGTTTAGCAAGGGTTAAAAAACGTTCCTGTGAAAATTTGCTTTCATACGGTGCAGTCCAATCATAGTTGAGATATTGCAACCAATCCATTTTTGCCGTATCCATTTCTCGCCATTCTGATACGACTCGATCACCATTATCTAGCGCATCGCGATAATCATTTGCCATCTCGGTGACTTGTTCTTCAGTCATCACGCCTTCTGAAATCAAGCGATCGGCATAAACTTTACGAGGTGTAGGATGCTTTTTGATGATGCTATACATCATTGGCTGAGTGGCTAATGGCTCATCGGCTTCATTATGACCATGACGGCGATAAGAAATCAAATCAATAAAAATATCTCGTTTGAATAAATTACGATATTCCACTGCCATACGTGCAGCAAAAGCCACCGCTTCAGGATCATCACCATTAACGTGAATAATCGGCGCTTGAATCATTTTTGCAATATCGGTGCAATACTCTGTGGAACGCGTGTCATTCGGGTTAGATGTCGTAAAGCCAATTTGGTTATTAATCACGATACGAATGGTACCACCCACACTGTAACCACGAGCATTTGACATATTCAATGTTTCTTGAACAACGCCTTGCCCTGCTACAGCGGAATCACCATGTACTGTAATCGCTAAAACTTGACTACGCGTTGTATCATTAATACGAGTCTGTCTTGAACGCACAGAGCCCACCACTACTGGGCTTACAATTTCCAAATGAGATGGATTAAATGCCAAAGTTAAGTGAACTCGCTTATCATCCACTGCGAAATCAGAAGAAAAACCTTGATGATATTTCACATCCCCCGTACGTTCACTCGAATGTTTACCCGCAAATTCATCAAATAAATCCTCAGGCTTTTTACCTAATACATTCACGAGCATATTCAAACGCCCACGGTGTGCCATTCCCATTACCACATCATTTACCCCTTGGCGACTAGCATGACGGATAATTTCTTTCATTAATGGAATAAATGCATCACTTCCTTCTAAAGAAAAGCGTTTCGCCCCCGGGAATTTTGCACCCAGATAACGTTCTAAACCGTCTGCAGCGGTAAGTTCACGAAGAAAATTAACACGTTCCTCAGATGTAAAAAGCGGTTTATCTAACACACTTTCCATTTTGCTCTGAAGCCAAGTTTTCTGTGCCATATCTTGTACATGCATAAACTCTAAGCCAATTGAGCCACAATAGGTCTCTTTCAACATTTGAGCTAACTCACCAAGCTTAATGGTATCGCGTTTATAAACGTAATGATTAATATTGAAGGTTTCGTTGAGATCTTGTTCAGTAAAACCGTGATGATGATAATCTAATTCAGGGACGGAAGAGACTTTCCAACGATAATAATTTAGGGGATCGAGATTAGCCTCTAAATGGCCACGAAAACGATAGGCATTGATAAATTGTAGAACTTTCACCAATTTTGCACCAGCAGCCGGATCTATCACTGTCACCGCTTCATTATGATTTTCTCGTGCTAAGCGACGAAAATAATCTCGCACTGGTGTATGAGGCTGTTCAAGTGCGGTCATTTTTGGTAAAGAATCAAAAGTGGTTCGCCAACTTTCCTCCACCGACTGCGGATCACTCAAATAGCTTTCATAAAGCTCTTCTATATAAGATTGATTTGCACCGCCTAATGCTGTGCTAGCTAACCAATCATCAAATGCCTTGTTTTGCTGCATAATTACCTCTTTATTATGATTATTTGGAACGATATTTTTCGCTCCATTTTTTCTCCATTATACATAGGATTGAAAAGGAAATAAGCCTCTTATCAGAAATTGTTACAGATTTGTGATCTGGCTCAAATGTTTAATTAATGACTTGGTTTAGTTAAATGAATATAACAAAATTTTCTTATTCTATATTCTTAAAAAAAAACAATAATTTGAATAAGTCTATAATCAAAAAAATACTTGGGGATAAAGAAGAATATACTTATGATAGAGAGAAAAAAGGCGGGATAACTCCCGCCTCATAACGTAAAAGGTTGCTAGCTAACTAGCCAAAACTTTAACTAAATACTTAGAAAGTTAATAATGGTGCTATTTTTTCAATAGTGGTTGAACCTAAACCTTCAATTTTTGATAACTCTGCGATGTCTTTAATTTTGCCAACTTTATTACGATAGTCGATGATTGCTTGCGCTTTTTTCTCACCGATACCAGAAAGTTTTTGTAATGTGTTAGCATCCGCTTTATTAATATTAATCTTAGCAGAATCTACAACAGATTTAACGTTATCTTTCGCACTATTCATTTTTTCTGCTGCTTTTTCTTTCGTTTCTTTCACTTTCTCCGCAGCTTTGTGTTTTAAAGCTTTGTGACTATCTTCTGATGAAGAATCTTTTAATGATTTTGCTTTATCTTTGACTGAATCAACTTTTTCTTTCTCTACAGCCATTTTTTCTTTCATAGAAGAAACGCCTTCGGTCGCTTTTTCTTTTGTTGAAGAAACTTTTTCTAAAACATTTCCTTTCGCAGCTGACGCAGAATCTTTTACTGATTTCACATTTTCTGACACGGTTGTTTTAACATTATCTTTCGCCACATCTTTTAATGTAGCCAATGGATTTTCATTTGATAATGCAAAACCTGAAATAGCAAGGGTAAGTGCGGTAACACTTAAAAGAGATTTTAAAGATTTCATATAAACTCCTATTATAAAATTTGCCAGAGGCACGCTTAAGACTCCCTCTCTGGCAATTAGTTCAAAATACCATAAAAAATTCACCGCACTTTTAACGATTTAAAAATGGGTTTATCTGTTTTTCTCGGCCAATGGTTGTATAAGGCCCATGCCCAGCAATAATAATCAGATCATCATTCAACGGTAATAGTTTTGTTCGAATTGAAGAAATCAATGTTTCATAATCACCACGAGGGAAATCAGTACGACCAATTCCGCCTTGAAATAATACATCGCCTGTAAATGCCACTTTTTTCTCATGTTCAATAAAACCAATATGCCCTGGTGTATGCCCTGGTAAATGTAAAATCTCGAAACTAAAGCCATCTAATTTTAAGATTTCTCCTTCTTGATTAAACCAACGATCAGGTAAAAAGGCTTCAATATTTGGTAAACCAAAACGTTGCGCTTGTTCTGGCAAACTCTCAAATAAAAATTTATCTTCTTCATGAGAACCCCAAATTTCAACGCCAAAATGTTGTTTTAACTGCATCGCTGCGCCAACATGATCTAAATGACCATGGGTAAGTAAAATCACTTTAAGATTTAAATTCAGTTCTTCAATACGTTGAATTAGGCGTTCGGCTTCGCCACCTGGGTCAATGATTGCTGCATTTTTGTCTTCATCCCAAATCAAAGAACAGTTTTGTTGAAATGCGGTGACTGGGATAATTTCGATATTCATGTTTGCTCCTTATAATCGATAAAATTGTTGAGTATTCAAAAGCATTTGCTCTTGAACATAATGTAATGGCAAAGATTTTAATTCAGCTACTTTCTTCACTACTGCGAATAATTGCTCAGAAATTACCCTACTTTCAAATCCTTCGTGTGGCCAGGGACTATCCGTTTCAATCATCAAACGGTTTAACGACAAATTTTGAGCAACATATTGCGTTTTAGGATTCCATAAAATATCTGGCGTTAGGCTAGCAAAATATGGTGTAGATAAAAATTTCTGAAAAGATTTTTCATCTGTCTTAAACCAATGAAAATGGGCACGTTGAATATTATGTTTCTCCAATAATTCAAGGGCAATATCCACATCATTATGCACAATATGTAAATTTAACGGTAAATCCCATTTTTTCGCTATCAGAATAAATCGTTCCAGTAATTCAATGTAAGGTACGTAATCCAAATTTGAATTTTCACGTTTAGAATAATGTGGCAACCCCACCTCGCCAATCGCAGAAATCGATGAATGATTTTCATCAATCCATTGAAATAATTCTTCTTGCTCTTCTAACTTCAGCAAAGGCTGTTCAGGATGAAAACCAGCTGCAATATAAAGTTTCTCGGGATAAGTCTGTTTTAAATTCAATAGTTTTTTAGCACTTTTTAGATTCGTACTTACCGCAAGCATACCTGTAATCTTTGAATCCCCGAGTGTTTTCTGGATATTCTCATCAGAGAGTTGATCCAAATGAAGATGACTATCAAATAGCATAGTATTTTCCAATGAAAAACCGCACAAAAGTGCGGTCAATTTTAAATTTATTTTATACCCCTTTCCAGGTTCTAACAGGGCCAGTATCCACATGAATAAAATTACTTGTCGGATAATATCCTACCCCACCATTACTTAGGTTTTCTGCAGCAGCTTTTACTTTAGCCAAAGGCACGCCTGCAATACGAAAATCAATGGCTTTTCCTTTAATATGATAACTATTACTTGCTACTCCGCTACTTTGACGATGACGCATTGCATTAGTTGCAGCAGAACGATACCCACAAATGACTTCAATTTCAGCATTGCGTAACCCTAAATTGCTTTGAATGTTATAAAACTTGTGGAATAAATTTGGATCCATTCTATGAACTTGGTTTGTTCGTTTATCGCGCATAAAATGGTCCAATTTTTTTAATGTGGCACTTGCGAAACCTTTTTGAGCAGAAAACTCACCACTTAATCGCTCTCCCGTATTAATGTTACGGAACGTCAAAATACGAGGTTTAGGTGTTGAAACCATTGCAAATACAGAATTTGGTAAAACTGATGCGCCTAAAACAATGCCACCGAGCGACAGCCATTTACGTTTCTGTTTATCAACTTTGTGCATCATCTCTCCTTTCTATTTTTTGATGGATTATTAGAGATATTTTTTGACGACATTCCAGTTAATTCCACTGAAATTCATCAATCCATCATATTTATAAATATCTGGCAATGCCTGAATTTTTCCATTCTCAACCCAAGATGTCACATAGTATATAAATACTGGGTTTTCCGAACGAATTGGGGTAGAAACCGTTTTTTTACTCTCTAAAACATTCTTTTTACGTTCATCAGACCACCCTGCTTCTTTCAATAAAATACTAGCAAGTTGATCGGACTTTTCCACACGCACACAACCAGAACTTAATGCGCGATCTTTACGGCTAAACAGCCCATGATTTGGCGTGTCATGCAAATAAATAGCATCTGAGCTTGGCATATTAAATTTATAATTACCCAGTGCACTATCACCCGCAGCTTGTCGAACTCGATAAGGGAATTTATTACCAATAGATGCCCAATTTATCGAGTAAGGATCAATCACATTGCCAGCACTATCCAAAATAGAATAATTATGAGCTGCAATATAACTTGGATCTGCTTTCATTTTTGGCAATAAATCTTCATTAATTAAGCGAGTAGGCGCATTCCAAGGTGGATTCACAACAACACTACTTAATTTACTATACATCACGGGCGTACGGCGTTCATCCTTACCAACAATAACACGAGATTCCAAAGTTAAATTACCATCACGATAATACTGCAATTTATAACTTGGAATATTCACGAAAATACCATTATGAAAATCAGGAATCACCCGTAAACGTTGCGCATTAATAGCAAGCTTTTTACCTACTTCTGACAGTCCTGATGCAGATACCATTGATGATAAGGCTTTAACAGTTTGATGATATAAGTGATTATCGCCCGATAAACTTTGTACAAAACCTAAAAGTTGACCATTTTCTACCGCACTTAACCAACGTTGAATATGCTCATCTGCAGGTTGTTGAACTTGATAAGCGCTAGATGAATACAACCAACGTTGAGCTTGAGCGCCTACATTTTGAGTATAATACAAATAATCTAGCAATATATCGCTCAATAAAACATCATAAGCTAATCCGCCTTGTTGTTCGATCAATTCAAATGATTCTAAGGATTTTGCTGAACGTTTAGAAATACCACTAGCCACCATCGCGGCATAACCCTGTAATAATTGGCGAGCCGCAGCATTATCTTTCCATAATGGTGTATATTTACGTTCTGCATATAAACGAGCTAACAACGGCTTAAACTGTAAAGCATTCTCCCCTATTTCATGGGTTAGCGACATTTCTAAAATCGCTTGCTTTTCCTGTGCTAAGCGGGCTTGATCTAATTTAATTTCCTCTTCAAGCTTTTGTTTTTCTTCTGGAGATAAATGCGAAACATCAATGCCATGAAGTTTCACAGATTGCTCATTTTTTGCAAAATCTGCTAAAGCGCATCCTGATGTCATCATTGATAATGACAACGCAAATACTGAGAGCTTTGCAGTGCTTTTAAACATAGCCATTCCTTAAACATTCCCTAAAACAACCGCACTTTATTTAAGTTCTAAAACAAAGTGCGGTTAAAATAATTTTATTTTTTCTCTTCTACTGTTTCTGTTTGTTTCTGAGTTTCTTTGCCAACAGCTTGCCCAGTTGAATTCAACATAACAAAATCCGCAGCCATTTTTTCTGCTTCTTTTAAGAAGAAATCTGGCGCTTCATAATCTTTCGGTAAATCATCAATATCATTTAATGCTTTTTTACCTTCACGTTTAAAACGCTCATTAATATCTTTTAAACGTCTTGCATCATCCTTATCATTTTCAGCTTTACGTGTTTGATAATTCAATGATAAGAATTTGCGATCACGGCGCTCATTACGAATTTTTAAATCTTCATTCAATGCAATAAATTCAGGATCTTTAGCAATACGCTCAAGATGTTTTTGATTTAATACATCAACATCTTTGCGCGCATTACCAACTTCTTTATAAGTTGCGGATGGAATTTTATCCCACGGCAATGCATTATCTTCTTTATCTTCGCCATATTCTTTCGCATCGATAATTTCAGGGAAATTAATATCTGCCGCCACACCTTTTAACTGAGTTGATCCACCATTAATTCGATAGAACTTTTGGATGGTATATTGCAATAAACCTAACGGCGTCTGATCTAAATCATACACAAAATTCAAAGGGCGACTTTGCTGAACGGTACCTTTACCGTAAGTATTTTGTCCAATAACAATACCGCGATTATAATCCTGCATTGCTGCTGCAAAAATCTCTGATGCCGAAGCACTATAACGGTTAATCATGACAAACAAAGGACCTTTATATTGTTGCTCTGCATCATCATCTTCATGTACACGAATTCGTTGATAAGCATCACGTACTTGTACAACAGGGCCATTAGTAATAAACAAACCACTTAAAGCAACCGCTTCTGTTAATGCGCCACCACCGTTCTCACGCAAATCAATAATTAACGCATCGGCTTTTTGTTTCTCTGCTTTAACCAATAATTTTTTAACATCATCAGTTAAACCAATATAGAAACTTGGCACTTTGATTACCGCAATATTTTTACCATCTGCTTTATCCATAGTTAATTTTGCGGCTTGATCTTCAATACGCACTTTATCGCGAACTAAAGTAATAATACGGGATTTTCCACCTTTAGACGGCTCAATTTCTAACCGCACTTTTGTGCCTTTTTTACCCTTGATTTTCTCAACGATATCTTCTAAACGCCAGCCAACAATGTCTTCAATCTCGCCTGTAGCTTGTCCCACACCGATAATTTTATCTCCGGGATGTAATTTTTTACTTTTCTCCGCAGGTGCGCCAGGAACAAGCGACTTGATGCTTGTTTCATCATCTTCTGATTGTAAAGTTGCCCCAATCCCCTCAAGCGAAAGATTCATGCTTTCATTAAAACTTTTAGCTGTTCTTGGTGCAAGATAGCTTGTATGTGGATCAATTTCACGAGCAAATGCATTCAAATAGGTTTGCAAAATGTCATCTGCCTTCGTTTGAGTTAAACGGCGAATTGCCAAATTATAACGTTTGGTGAGTTTTGTTTTAATTTCTGACCATTTTTTATCTTTTAATTTAAGATTGATAATGTCATTTTTGACTCGTTCTTCCCAAAGCTTGTTAGCATCCTCTTCGTTTTTCGGAAATGCCGCTTTTTCACGATCAATTTCAATTTGATCCTGGCCATTCAAATTAGGCTCTTTATCTAATAAAGACAAGGCATAAGCATAACGTTCATAACGACGCTTCATCATTACATCATAAATATCAAAAGCAGCAGAAAGATCACCTTGATTCAACTGATCATCTAACTTAGCACCATATTTTTGACGAAGTTCATCTACATCAGATTGCAAAAAGGTGTTATGGCTAAAATCAATATTTTTAATATAACGATCAAAAATCTTCTCAGAAAAAGCATCATCCAATGAGATCTTTCGATAATGCGATTGGGTCAATCGAGTCGTTGCACGCTTAGTCGCCAACTGATTCTCTTCGCTTGCTGTTGGAATAGTAATATCGCTCAGTTTTAATTTAGGCTGCACAGCAAAAGCAGGTACAGAGCCGATTAACAATGCCGATAACAATGCGCTAGTAATCACATTTTTTGAAATATTAGATCTCATAACCTTTCCCGAGTAGAATTAAATCATTATGCAAATAAACGATCTGCAGCTACGCTCATAACCAAACCGTTTTCAAGCTCAACACGTGCTGAATCTTTTAGCACTTCCACTACTGTTGCTTTTTTGGCATGATCACCAGCTTTCACTTTCACCACAGAACCAACAGAAATTTGTGAAAAATCAACCGCACTTAATGACGGCTTATTGAAATGTTTAGCATTTTTATTTGCTGGTTTACGTGGGCGTTGTTTTTGTTGAGCTTTTTTCGCTGCAGCCTCTGCTTTACGTTTTTCAGCAACACGCGCTTTTGCATCTGCAAGCTGTTGAGCTGCATGAGTTACATGTTCCGCTTCTAATACTCCGGCTGGATTACCTTGTAAATCTACGCGCACCGCACCTTCTCGACAACCATGTAAATAACGCCAATTTGATGTGTATTGACGAAGAGCCTGACGCAACTGAGTTTTGCTTACACGCTCATCATCTTGTAATGCTTCCGCTAAATCTTGGAACAGACCAATTTTTAATGGTTTTGCTTCTCCTTCTAAAATAAAGCAAAGTGGGAATTTTTCAGCCAAATACGCAATAATATCTTTTGTATTGGTTAGTTTTTGTGAATTTACTTGCGCATCAGTGGTCTGAACGCCAGATTGAGAATCAGTCATGTTAGTTATCCTAGGGTAAATATAAACCGACCTAGTTTATCGCACTTTTTACAAAATTTACAATGAATCAAAACATTGTGAATAAATTTTGCACAAAAATAGTCAAGAACACTTCCCATATATACTTAAACAAGGCTAAAATGCCCCGTTTTTAACAACCGAATAAAAGATAATCTTTCGTGCAAGAATCAAACCTCACACAAAAATCATTTCAAATTATAAAATGCGAAGAATGTGATGTTAGCGTAGAAACACCTTTAATATTAAATAAAGATGAACAAGCTGAATGTCCACGTTGTCATCACCATTTAGCGACAGGTGGGCGTTGGTCTGTTCATCGTTGTGCTATGGTTGCTTTATCGATCCTTATTTTGATGCCATTTGCCTTAGGTTATCCCCTATTAAGTCTTCATTTGTTAGGTGTCAAAATTGACGCATCTATTTGGGAAGGTATTTGGAAAATGTCAGTGGCAGGCTATGAATACACTGCCTTTATGGTGTTTATCTGTGCCGTTGTGATGCCAATTACCTTTGCAATTTTAGTCATCATGCTCTGGATTGCAAAAATTTTGCATATTAAACCACGTAGTATTTTGCTTTTTTTAGGTTATATAAAACCTTGGGTTATGTTTGATGTTTATTTAGTTGCGCTAGGCGTGACGATGTTCAAGGTGCGTGAATATGCAACACTGGAAATTAATGTTTATTTAATTCCCTTTATTTTCACCGCACTTTTGACAACCTTACTTTTTATCAAATTAAACCTTAAAGCATTATGGAAAGAGTTTTATCCCGAAAATGAACCCGCTTATGATGCAAACAACATTGAATTATGTGATGCTTGTAACTATACATTTTCAAAAAACGGTATTCATTACGATAAAAAGAACAACCCACGATGTCCGCGCTGTTTATCGCCTGTTCATATTTCAGATAATATTAAGTTACAACGCACTTGGGCAAGTTTAATTGCAGGGATTATTATGCTTTTCCCAGCAAATTTATTACCCATATCAGGCATTTATTTAACAGGAGCACTCTCTGAAGATACATTAATATCTGGTGTAATTTCTTTTGTTAACATGGGCAGTTATTTTGTTGCTTTCGTGGTATTCTTTGCGAGTATTTTTGTCCCAATCAGTAAAGCGGCAATTTTACTTTATTTACTAAGTTGTGTTCATTTTAAATGGCGACATTCTATAAAATGGCAAATACGTTTATTGCATATTGTGCATTTCGTTGGGCGCTGGTCGATGCTTGATTTATTTGTATTAGCCTTAATGATGTCACTAGTAACACGCGGTGAAATTATTAATTTTACCGTTGGTCCTGGCGCATTTTACTTCGGCGCTGCCGTATTTTGCAGCATGATTTCAACCTCACAATTTGATAGTCGATTAATTTGGAAAATTTATGACAGAGAAAAATAGTTCTTCAATGAAAGATCAACATACAGAAATGACAGCGGCAGTACGAAAAACTCGTCGTATTTCTCCATTTTGGTTACTTCCCTTTATTGCATTATGTATTGGGGCAATTTTATTCTTCCAAATTGTTAAGGAACGAGGCACAAGCATCACGATTACCTTTACCAATGGTTCCGGTATCGTTGCGGATAAAACACAAGTTCGCTACCAAGGTTTGCAAATTGGTGTGGTGAAAAAAGTAAATTTCACAGATAACATGCAAAAAGTGGAAGTTGTTGCCAATATCAATCCTGAAGCATCAAGTATTTTGCGTGAAAATACAAAATTCTGGCTTGTTCAACCAAATGTTTCACTTGCAGGAATTTCAGGTTTAGATTCTCTCGTATCAGGCAATTACATCACTCTTCAACCGGGTGATGGCGATCACGAAGACGAATTTATTGCGGAAGAACAAGGCCCCATTGCCCAAGTTTCGCCTGGAGATTTATTGATTCACTTAATTTCTGATGATTTAGGCTCAATTTCTATCGGAGCATCCGTCTATTTTAAAAAATTACCTGTGGGAAAAATTTACGATTACCGCATTAATAAAGACAATAAAGTGCAAATAGATGTGGTGATTGATAAAGCCTATGCACAGTTTGTGAAAAAAGATTCACGTTTTTGGAACATCAGTGGCATTAACGCTAACATTAGCCCATCTGGTCTAAATCTAAATGTAGAAAGTTTAAATGCAGTTGTACAAGGTGCTGTTTCTTTTGACTCTCCAACTGGCAGCCCAAAAGCAGATGAAAATAGTCATTTCACGCTCTATACCAATTTAAAAGCGGCAAAACGTGGAATTGAAGTCAACGTAAATATTCCAGCATCCGCTGGTCTCGTTGCAGGACAGACCGAAGTTTATTCTCAAGATAATCCTATCGGGATTCTTTCTAAAATAAGTGCGGTTGAAAATAACGATGAAATTTTAGAGGGCAGTTTATTGATAGATCCAAACCAAGCCTCTTTATTTAAAGCGAACAGCAAAATCGTACTTCGCAATAAAAAAACGGATCTTGGTAATTTATCTGATCCCAAAAAATTCTTTCGTGGCGAATATTTTGATGTCATTGCTGGAGATGGTGAAACTAAGCATCAATTTGATGTCATTAAAGAAAATGAGTTATTACTCAATGCACCTAATACATTAGTTTTAACACTTACCGCACCAGAAAATTATGGTGTAAGTGAAGGGCAAAATGTGTTTTATAACAACATGCCAATCGGACAAATTGTTTCACAAAAAGTGGATGTAAATGGTGTGCAATTTAAGGCAGCAATTGCATCCGAATATCGTAATTTAATTCACGAAAACACACAATTTGTCGCAGCAACCAACTTTGATATCAGCGTTGGACTAGACGGATTGCGTTTTGAGTCCGCTACACCAGAAAAATGGTTACAAGGTGGCGTACGAGTATTAACGAAACAAGGTCAGGGAAAAGCTAAAGATAGCTATCCGCTTTATCAAAATATCAGCAATGCTGAACATGGCATCATAGGAAATATTCTTACGCCAACGATAACCTTACACACCCAAACGTTACCAAGCATTGATAAAGGTTCTCTCGTACTATATCGTCAATTTGAGGTGGGAAAAATTTTAAATATTAAACCTCAAACGAATAGCTTTGATGTTGAAGTTTATATTTACCCTGCCTATCAACATTTGTTGACAGATAAAAGCCGTTTTTGGGTAGAAAGTGCGGCGAAAATTGATATCACACCTAAAGGAATTAGCATTCAAGCGACGCCACTTGCTCGTTCATTAAAAGGTGCAATTAGCTTTGATAATAGTGGTTCGGGCAATAATCGAACACTTTACGCCAATGAAAGTTATGCAAAATCCATCGGACTTGCAATCACCTTAACGGCAGATGATGCAACCAATCTGAGCAAAGGGATGAGTCTGCGATATTTGGGTTTAGATGTGGGGCAAATTGACAGTATTCAGCTTGATGCCAAATCTAAACGCATCACTGCAAAAGCGTTAATAAACCCAAATTATATGAATATGATTGCAAAAGAAGGTTCTAACTTTACGATTATCTCACCACAAATTTCAGCCGGTGGAATAGATAACCTTGATAGCTTATTGCAACCTTATATCGATATTGAAATTGGGAATGGTAAACCAAAAACACAATTCAATTTAGCTCAAACAGGGCCACAACGTAATAAATTTAGTAATGGTACGCCGTTTATTTTAGAAACACGTGATGCAATGAATTTAAGTGAAGGTTCACCAATTCTTTATCGAGGCGTAGAAGTGGGTACAGTGAAAAAATTTGAGCTTAACAGTCTTGGTGATCGCGTCTTAGTTCATATCGCAATCATGCCGAAATATAGCCATCTTGTTCGACAAAATACAGAATTTTGGATTGCATCTGGTTATGACTTTACCTTAGGCTGGAAAGGTGCGGCATTTAATACAGGAAGTATTCAACAGTTGCTAAAAGGTGGTATTTCTTTCTCCACACCAGCAGAAAAAGAAATTCAACCACAGGCGCAGCCAAACAAACGTTTCTTACTTCAGATAAAGCGCCCTGAAGAAGTACAAACTTGGGGAAGCGGCGCGTTACCACAATAAATAAAAAATGGATTAAACGGTAAAAGGTTTAATCCATTTTTTATTATCGATTTAAATAGTCCAATAAATTTTTCCACTGTAATTGCATATCTTTCATACCAAGTTCATACATTGCCTGCAATTTATTCGGATCTTTTTCAATGCGCTTAATCTTCAAATCAACAGAAGGTCGAATAACGAAAATATCGCCTTTTTCTGCTAGCTTAATCACATTTTCAACTTGTCGATTATACATGGCATAACGCTGATTTACGGCATCTGCAAAATGTGGATAATGTCGATAAAACCATTTGGCAATCCAAGTCATTGGCTTAGATTTTCTATAATCTAAAGTGCGGGTAAGAATAACAATGATTTTATCATATCCTAACTTCTGCATTTGTTCGACAGGAATAGAATCTGCAATGGCGCCATCCAAATAAGGAATACCGTCTATCTCAACCGGACGAGAAACATAAGGCATCGCAGAAGTGGCACGCAACACCTCCATTTGAGCCAAAGGATCTATTAATTTGACATATTCTGCTTGCGCAGTTTGTAAGTTAGTTACAGCTACATAAAAATCTATATCTGATTCTTTAAACGTTTTATTATCAAATACATCATATTTGAAAGGTACTTCATAAAAAGCAAAATCTTTATTCACGATATTGCCTGTGCTCACCAAACTTTTAAAACTGATATAACGCTTATCTGATATAAATTTCTTGTTATAACGAATTGCACGCCCTTTTTGCCGAGAAGGATAATTAACACCAAACAATGCACCTGCGGAAACGGAAATGATACCATTAACCCAAAAATCTTTATCTAAGAAGGTATCTAGTACACCCGCGGTGTACATGCCTCGCATCGCCCCACCTTCTAATACTAAGCCAATTTTCATTTATTTTTTAACTTCTTCCATTTGAAAACAACACATAAAAATATTGCGTGCCATTACTGAACACGCAATTATTTTAACAATCTGAATTAATCCCGTTTCCGACTCAGCAACCACCAAATCATCACAATAAATAGCAAACTTGGCATTAGCGCACCGAAAACAGCAGGCATGTTATAAACAACGCTCATTTGCCCGAAAATTTCATTTACGACATAGAACAAAAAGCCAAAACAGATGCCCGTTACAATTCTAGCTCCCGCTGTCACACTACGTAACGATCCAAAAATAAAAGATAATGCCAATAACATCATCACACCAACAGACACAGGTTGAAAAATTTTCCGCCAGAATGTGAGTTCAAAGCGACTCACATCCTGACCTGTTTCACGTAAAAATGAAATGTAATTATACAAACCTGAAATAGATAGTGATGTAGGACGTAAAGAAACAGCGCCTAATTTATCTGGCGTTAAATTTGTTTCCCATTTTTCCGATAAGCGATTACTTGTCGTGATTTCATCTTTGCTAATCGTAGAATGGTTCACTTGACGTAAGGTCCATTTACTTTCATCTTCCGAATAACTTGCTTGGTTAGCATGTTTCAACTCCGTCAAATTACGATGCTGATCAAAAGTATAAATATAAATATCGTTTAATTTTGCGTCATCAGTAACACGTCGAACAAACACAAAATTATTACCATCTTTTGCCCAAACCCCATTTTTCATCGAAAGCATTGAACCATCAGAAAGCGCTCGAGCACGCATATCACGTGCGAACTGTTCTGTTTGCGGAATCCCCCACTCACCAATCACCATGGTTAACAACACTAGTGGTAATGCGGTTTTCATCACTGCCATACCAATTTTAAAACGAGAAAATCCAGCAGCTTGCATAACAACGAGTTCGCTTCGACTTGCAAGGTTGCCCAAAGCCATTAGCGCACCAAGCAATGCTGCCATAGGAAAGAAAGTTTCAATATCTTTTGGAATGGTTAACCCAGTAAAAGCCACCGCTTGCCAAATATCATAAGTGCCTTTACCTACGCTACGAAATTGTTCCACAAATTTGATAATGGCAGAGAGCCCAACTAATGTAAGCAAAGTAGCAAAAATTGAGCCAAGAATACTTTTTCCAATATAACGATCGAGGGTATTCATCATTTTGCTTATCCTTTTCTACTGAATAAATGGCGGAATTTATACATCGCAGCACTATCCCAACCATTTAATACGATACCAAGCAATAAAAAGCCAATATTAACGAGAGGCATAAAAATAGCAGCATCTAATTTTCCTGCTGCCCCCGCAGATTTAAAGGAACTTTGCAATAAGAAATAAATTAAATAGAGTAAAAGTGCGGGTAAAATTTTGGCAAATCTACCTTGTCGAGGATTGACACGACTTAATGGCACAGCAATTAACGCCATGAGTGGAACAGCTAGGATTAATGTTATACGCCAATGCAATTCAGATTTCGCCGAAGGAGAATCTAAACCGATAAGTTGAGACAATGTTAATTCGGCTACTTCATCATTCGTATTTTCTGTTTCCTGATGACCTAAATAGGCTTGATATTCATCAAAATGCGTAATGCGGAAATCAGGCAAAACAGACGTGCCTTCAACTCGTTGCGTATTTTGTAAATTCAGAATTTGATCGCCATTTGGCAGCGCTTTTAATTCGCCTTTTTCAGCAGTCACAACTGACGGTTTCGTTTGTCCTTTTGGTGCAGTTTGGAACAAATACACGTCATTGATTTGATTTCCCTTGATACTATCAATAAATAAAACAAAATTGTTGTTATTCGTTGCTATAAACTGACCAGAAGCAAGCGCCCCCATTGTTGGATTCGCTTTGGCATCTTCCACAATTGCAGCTTGTTTTTGAATTGACCAAGGCGAAAGCCACAAGACGTTATAAGCAGCAAGTCCCGCAGTAATCAATGAAAGCATTAACGCCACACGCACTAAAACACGTTGCCCGACACCACAAGCACGCATCACCGTTATTTCACTTTCGGCGTAAAGACGCCCAAAAGTGAGTAAAATCGCAATAAACAAACATAATGGCAACATCAATTGTGCCATAGCAGGCATGCCTAGCCCAAGCAAGGAAAATACCAAATCAGCTGGCACTTTACCATTAGCCGCAGATCCCAGTACGCGCACTAACTGCTGAGAGAAAAAAATCAGCAATAAAATGAACAAAATGGCGACTTGGCTCTTAAATACTTCTTTCGTTAAATATCGAATTAAAATCATCTTATTTCGTTTATTTTTATAAATCTAAAACGGGGGAAAACTGGATAAAAGCGGTCGCGTATGATACCTTATTTTCGCTGAATTAAACAGAAATTTAAGGACATCAAATGAAATATCAAGCAAAAAATACCGCACTTTCTCAATCCACTGATTGCATTGTTTTAGGCGTATATGAGAACAATGAATTTTCAAAAAGTTTTAATGAAATCGATCAATTAACCCAAGGCTATTTAAACGATTTAGTGAAATCAGGTGAGCTAACTGGCAAATTAGCCCAAACTATTTTACTTCGAGATCTTCAAGGTCTGGCTGCCAAACGCGTGTTAATCGTTGGCTGTGGCAAAAAAGGAGAACTCACGGAGCGTCAATATAAACAAATCATCCAAGCTGTCTTAAAAACGCTAAAAGAAACCAACACACGTGAAGTAGTTTCTTATTTAACTGAAATTGAATTAAAAGATCGCGATCTTTATTGGAATATCCGCTTTGCCATTGAAACAATTGAACACACCAATTATCAATTTGATCATTTTAAATCTCAAAAAGCAGAAGCCTCTGTTTTAGAATCTTTCATCTTCAATACGGATTGTGAGCAAGCACAACAAGCTATTTCTCACGCCAATGCGATTAGCTCTGGCATAAAAGCAGCACGCGATATCGCAAATATGCCACCAAATATCTGCAACCCTGCTTATCTTGCTGAGCAAGCAAAAAATTTAGCAGAAAATTCTACCGCACTTTCTTTGAAAGTTGTGGATGAAGAAGAAATGGCAAAACTTGGAATGAACGCTTATCTTGCCGTCTCAAAAGGCTCTGAAAACCGTGCTTACATGTCTATTTTGACATTCAATAATGCACCAGATAAAAATGCCAAACCAATTGTACTTGTCGGCAAAGGATTAACCTTTGATGCGGGCGGTATTTCACTTAAACCTGCTGCTGACATGGATGAAATGAAATATGACATGTGTGGTGCTGCTTCTGTCTTCGGCACAATGAAAGCCATTGCAGAGTTGAACTTGCCATTAAACGTTATTGGTATTTTAGCTGGTTGTGAAAATCTGCCAGATGGTAATGCTTATCGCCCTGGCGATATTCTCACCACCATGAACGGTTTAACCGTAGAAGTGCTCAATACCGATGCGGAAGGTCGCTTAGTCCTTTGTGATGCCCTTACTTATGCTGAACGTTTTGAACCTGAGCTTGTTATTGATGTTGCAACCTTAACTGGTGCTTGTGTGGTTGCGCTTGGACAACACAATAGCGGCTTAGTTTCTACAGATAACGATCTTGCCAATGCACTACTCTACGCAGCAACAGAAACCACAGACAAAGCGTGGCGTTTACCATTAAGCGAAGAATATCAAGAGCAACTTAAATCACCTTTCGCCGATCTTGCCAACATTGGCGGACGCTGGGGTGGCGCAATTACTGCCGGTGCATTTTTGTCTAATTTCACGAAAAAATATCGCTGGGCACATTTAGACATTGCTGGTACGGCTTGGTTACAAGGCGCCAATAAAGGCGCAACCGGTCGCCCTGTTTCTCTATTAACACAATTTTTGATTAATCAAGTTAAATAAAATAGGCATGAAAATAACCGCACTTTTGAAAAGTGCGGTTATTATTCATATTATTTCCCCGAACGATAAGCCTTATCCATCGCCATAATCACCTCACGTACCACTTTTTTCTGCTCTTGTGGCAAATTCAAGAACATCTGAAAAAGCGTCTGATCCTGATAACTTGCCGCGCTTTCCCAAATATGCTTATTCGGCTCTTTTTTCTTTTCTAATTTTGCAACTTGATAGGCCTTTTCATCTGATACTAATTCTTGAATATCAATTTCTAACCATTTCGCTAAGGTTTGTAAGCGAGCAAGCGAAGGCAATCCCTCCCCTCTTAACCAGCGAGCGACAGCGTGCAAACCAATCGGCTTACCATAATGACGTAAGTTAAATTCACGCTCAATTACCGAGGCTTTTGGTTCATAGCCCTTCTCAATCAAGATCCGACGTAAATTTGTTGCAAATTTTTCTTTTTCATTCATATCTGCAACTTTAAACAGATCTTTTTGATTTACGAAAATCTTGATCAAAAATTACGTAACAATTATTATAATTACGCATTAAGTTACGCTTAAAGTTACGTTAATTACGTTATGACCAAACAAATTAAATCAAAACAGCGTGTTGCGGATCACGGGGAGGTGTTTACTCGTGAGCAAGAGGTGAATGCGATGTTAGATCTTGTTAAAGATGAAACCTTACGGATTGAATCCCGTTTTCTTGAGCCTGCTTGTGGCGATGGCAATTTTTTAATTCAAATTTTGAAAAGAAAATTAGAAATCGTTGAAAAAAACTACCGCACTTCACAACGAGAATACGAGTTTTATGCTGTGCTAGCGATTTGCTCTATTTATGGCATTGAGCTTTTAAAAGATAACGTAGAAGCCTGTCGCAAGCGGTTACTTTCTTATTTTATTTTGCAATATGAACAAACATTTCCCAACCAGACTAATCCTGATTGCATTGCGGTGGTGACTTTTATTCTGAGCCTGAACATTGTGCAAGGAAATGCCTTAACGATGTGCTACACCGAGAGTCAAAAATTTTTGCATTTTTCTCAATGGTCGCCCGTGTCGTTTCCTCGCAAATTTTCACTCAAACGACATGATTTCCAATATCAATATTTGGTGGATAACGCGGGTTCGCCTTATCAATCCTTACAAGAATTTCGAAGCTGTTATTTTCTGGACATCCAAAATGCAAAACCCATCGATAAACTATAACCCTGACGTGCTTTCTTGCTTGGCGAATTTATCAAATGATGAAGTGTTTACCTCGCCTGCACTTGCCAATCAAATGTTGGATTTATTGCCGCAAGAATTATTCCGTTCATCAAAAACAACATTTCTCGATCTTGCCACTAAATCAGGCGTATTTTTACGAGAAATTGCCAAACGGTTATTGGAAGGGCTGAAAGACGAAATTCCCGATTTACAAACACGAATTAACCATATTTTAACCAAACAAATTTTTGGCTTAGGCATCACCGAACTCACTGCCTTACTTGCCCGTCGCACACTTTATTGCAGCCGTGAAGCCAATGGGAAATATTCTGTTTGTGAGGGATTTAACAATCCGCAAGGCAATATTTTTTATTCCCCTCTAAAACACCAATGGGAAAATGGACGTTGCGTGAAGTGCGGTGCAAGCGAAAAAGTTTATGACCGTAGTGATGAATTAGAAAACCACGCCTATTCCTTTATTCATCAAGATTTAGCCAATATCAATGAGAAATTACCCGTGAAATTTGATGTCATTATCGGCAATCCGCCGTATCAGTTGAGTGATGGTGGTGCACAAGCTAGTGCCAAACCGATTTATGATCAATTTGTTCAACAAGCCATTAAATTACAGCCGAAATACCTTTCGATGATTATTCCGGCAAGATGGTTTACCGGTGGGAAAGGTTTAGATGATTTTCGTGATCAAATGCTCAATGACCGACGAATTTCAGAAATTCATGATTTTCCAAATTCAAGTGATTGTTTTACTGGTGTAGAAATTAAAGGTGGGGTTTGTTATTTCCTTTGGGAAGAACAACACAACGATGATTGCTTAATTGTGACACATGAAAAAAATTCGCAAATTTCTGAAATGAAACGACCGCTTAAAGAAGAGGGATTAGATTTTTTAATTCGTTATAACAGTGCTGTTCACATTTTAAGGAAAGTAAAAGAAAAAGAAGAAAAAAGTTTTAGTGATGTAATTAGTGGAAGAAAGCCATTTGGATTGGCAACAAATTTTAAAGGAAATTCTGTACCGTATAAATCATCAGTTCATAACGTAAAACTTTATCAAAATAAAGGTACTGGTTATGTAAAACAAGAAGATATACCTGTTAATAAGCAATGGATTCATACTCATAAAATTATTGCACCTTATGCTGTGGGTTCCGGAGATAGTAAAACCGACTGGGTAAAACCGATTTATGCCGAACCCAATACCGCTTGCACGGAAACTTATCTTGTTATGGGACCATTTGAAGATAAGCAAACTTGTGAAAATGTAATGAGTTACATTAATACGCGTTTTTTCCATTTTATGCTTACGCTCAAGAAAAATACCCAACATACCACTAAAAAAGTCTATGAACTCGTTCCAATGCAAGACTTCTCTAGACCATGGACAGACAAAGAACTCTATGAAAAATATCAATTAACCCAAGCGGAAATTGAATATATTGAATCAATGGTTCGCCCGATGACAAATGAATAACGCTCAAGATCCCCCTCTTTAGAAAAGAGGCGTTAAGGGAGATTTGATTGCGATCTTAATTTCTCATGGCTTCGTTTTCATTCCTGCCAAATCTCCCCCTGCCCCTCTTTGCTAAAGAGGGGAGTTTTTGAGCAAAATTTATATTTTATATGCCTGTAATATCACAAAGGAAAAACAATGAACTATCTTTCACCGCTACGCCGCCCGAGAATTTACGCCTACGCTGACACCCGTTATCCCAATTGCCTAAAAGTCGGTTACACCACAAGAACCGTAACGGAACGCTTAAAAGAACAATATCCTGTTGTATTACCTTCCCAAAGTTATCGTATTGAACTAGACCAAGAGGCAATCCGTGAAGATGGCTCATTTTTTACCGATCACGAAGTGCATCAAGTTTTGCTGAAACATGGCGTAGAACGTCTTGATGGAGAATGGTTTAAATGTGATTTAAAAGCAGTACAAGCAGCATTATTGGAAGTAAAAACGGGCGTAGTGCAGAAACGCCAAGCGGTTTTTAAC
Source organism: Haemophilus sp. oral taxon 851 str. F0397 (assembly GCF_000242295.1). NCBI lineage: Bacteria > Pseudomonadati > Pseudomonadota > Gammaproteobacteria > Pasteurellales > Pasteurellaceae > Haemophilus > Haemophilus sp. oral taxon 851. The sequence goes on along the minus strand of NZ_JH591083.1, from coordinate 33,901 downwards.
TTCGGCATGCGGCCTGAACAGCAAAGTGCGGTGGAAAAAGCGGTTGATTATTTCCAAAATTTTGCAAATGACCCACTTAATCAAGATAAAATTCCCCATTTTCTTTGGAATGCCAAAATGCGTTTTGGGAAAACCTTTGCAGCGTACCAATTAGCAAAAAGAATGGGGTGGAAGAAGGTATTAGTACTAACGTTTAAACCTGCAGTACAAAACGCGTGGCAAGAAGATTTAGAAAATCACCTTGATTTCCAAGATTGGTCGTTCGTGACGGAAGAAAAAGATTGGCAAGTGAATGCCAATTTTCCGCAGGTTTGTTTTGGTTCGTTCCAAGATTATTTGGGCAAAAGCAAAGCGGGCGGGATTAAGCTCAAAAATGAATGGGTACACGCTATCAATTGGGATTGTGTGGTTTTTGATGAATATCACTACGGGGCGTGGCGCGACAAGGCGAAAGATCTCTTTGCCGATAACGATTGGGAGAAAGAGCAATCCAAGCAACAGCAAGCCGAAGAGCACGAAATGGAGCTTGATTCGCCCAACTACTTTGATGAGGAATTGTTGCCAATTACCACAGATCACTACCTTTATTTATCAGGTACGCCATTCCGTGCCATCAATTCGGGTGAGTTTATTGAAGAGCAAATTTTCAACTGGACGTATTCCGATGAACAAAAAGCCAAAAATGCGTGGGAGGGTGAAAATAACCCTTATTTAGCCTTGCCGAAAATGGTGATGCTCACTTATCAGTTGCCTGATGAAATCCGAGAAGTTGCCTTAAAAGGAGAGTTTGCTGAGTTTGATTTAAATGTATTTTTCTCTGCTACAGGTGAAGGAGAAAAAGCGAAATTTAAATACCAAAATGAAGTGCAAAAATGGTTAGATCTTATTCGTGGGCAACTACTTTCTACTACGGTAGATAATCTCAAAATGGGAGCAGATCGCCCACCAATGCCATTTAGTGATGTCAATTTATTAGGCAGTTTGTTACACACCCTTTGGTTCTTACCAAATGTGGCAAGCTGTTATGCAATGCGGAATTTATTAACTCAACCGCAAAATACGTTTTACCACGATTATCAAATTATTGTGGCGGCAGGCAATGAAGCAGGCATGGGGGCTGATGCATTAATTCCTGTGAAAAAGGCGATGCAAGATCCGCTTAAAACCAAAAGCATTACGCTTAGCTGTGGCAAATTAACGACAGGTGTATCCGTTGCACCTTGGGCAGGGATTTTTATGTTGCGAAACCTTGCCAGCCCGGAAACTTATTTCCAAGCAGCTTTCCGTGTGCAAACCCCTTGGGTATTACGTGGACAAGATCCGAATAATCCCAATGCACAATGTATTCTAAAAGAGAATTGCTATGTGTTTGATTTCGCACCAGACCGAGCATTGCGACAACTTGCCGATTACAGCTGCCAACTGAATACGGAGAGCATTAACCCTGAGCGTAAAGTGGCAGAGTTTATTCAGTTCTTGCCTGTGCTAGCCTATGACGGCAGTTCAATGCGACCAATTGATGCATCGGGTATTTTAGATATGGCGATGAGTGGCACAACGGCAACACTTTTGGCACGCCGTTGGGAAAGTGCGTTGTTGGTGAACGTGGATAATGACACACTTAGAAAACTGAAAAATAACGAGCAGGCAATGAAAGCATTGATGAATATTGAAGGCTTCCGTCAGTTAAATTTAGATTTAGAAACCATCATCAATAAATCAGAAGCAGTCAAAAAAGCGAAAAAAGAGGCTGGGGATAACCCAACATCACAACAGAAAAAAGATATTTCGGAGGAAGAAAAAGCGGAAAAAAATTTGCGTAAACAGATTCAAGAAAAATTGATGAAATTTGCTACGCGTATTCCGATTTTTATGTATTTGACCGATTACCGCGAATATATGTTAGAAGATGTGATCCGCCAACTAGATAGTGAATTATTTAAAAAGGTGACAGGCTTAACGCAAGCCGATTTTGATTTGTTAGTCAGCCTTAATTTGTTTAATAAAGGTTTAATGAACGATGCTGTATTTAAATTCAAACGCTATGAAGATAGCAGTCTTGAATATACCGGTATTGTGAAACATCATCCAGAACAAATCGGTCTTTATGATACCACTGTGGATATTCGGGAATATAAAGGAGAATATTAGTTTTCGTTTTTTAAAAATTGTGGATTGTTAGTAATCCACAATCTTTAAATATTAACTAAGAATTAAATAACCAAAAACCGAGGAATACGTTGCACCTTTAAATCGATTACTCTGCTAGTTCGGTTTGCTCATGTGCCATTAACTCTTGCCCCACATCATCAAGCAAACTTAGATAACGTTCATATTGTTTCAACATATCTGCAATCAATTCATCTTGATCCATATATTGAACATCGTAACCTACTCGTCCATCAAAGAAATAAGTGTAAGGCTCGTAAGTAACACTATGCTGAATGTGCGGTAGATTTTCATCGTTAATTAATTGCTCTGACACTTCGCGCCCAACAGATTTAATACCATACATAAAATCTCGCATTGATTCTTTATGAATTACCAATTCCAAAGCTGGCTCTTCTTGTTCAAATAATGTGTTGATTTCTACACTTAAATTATATTTTCCTGCTAATTCTTGACGTAATTCTCGCATAGCAGGTAACGCCGTATTTTTAAGAAAACGTAAAATATCTTTCTCTTGTGTTTGGTTCATCATTTGCTCTAAATGTGATTTCCATTTATCGCCGCTCCAGAAAATGCTAGTTGGATTGACTTTAGTAGAAAAATATTTTTTATCCGCAATTAAGCCTTTCCATAAACTAAAACACATTACCAACATCAATAAAGCAAAAGGCAAGGCAACAATTAATGTCATTGTTTGTAAATTAGCTAGTCCACCAGATTGCATAAGAACAATCGCGACAACTGACATCAAAGTTCCCCACATTATCGCTTGCCATGCAGGCGAAACTAAACTTTTATCACGAGATGCAATGTTATTTAACACATAAATGCCTGAATCTGCTGAAGTGATAAAAAACAATGAAATCACTAATAAACTCACAAAACCAGTTATTGTTGGCAAAGGCAGATAATTTAAAAATTTAAATAATAAAATTTCTGGAGAAGAAATAAATTCGCCAAGCCCACCCGCAGCAATGCCATCATTTAGCCATACCGCTGTATTACCAAAAACAGTAAACCATAAAATACCAAATAAACTTGGAATAACTAATACACCAAAAATAAATTCACGGATAGTTCGTCCTTTAGAAATACGGGCAATAAATAAACCCACAAACGGAGCCCAGGAACACCACCAAGCCCAATAAAGCACAGTCCATCCACTAAACCAGCCAGTATGTTCTTGTTCATAAGCATAAGTTTTAAAACTGAGTTGCACTAAATTGCTGAAATAATTACCAATGTTGTCGCTAAAGGCAGATAAAAGGTATAACGTAGGCCCTGCAATTAAAACAAAAAGAAGTAAACCAAATGCTAAAGTTAAGTTAATTTCACTTAATATTTTCACTCCTTTTCCAACACCAGAAATGGCAGAAAACACCGCTAAACACATTACCACAACAATAACGCCAACTTGTAAAGCAAAGCTGTTCTGACTTATCCAACCTATTTGTTCAAGCCCGGCACCAAGCTGTGATGAACCGAAACCTAATGTGGTAATAATCCCAAATAATGTAGCAAGTAACGCCATAACATCAATTGCATCGCCGATTTTGCCATTAATACGATCTTTTAATAAAGGATAAAAACAAGAGCGCAACGCTAAAGGTAATTTATAACGAAACCCAAAATAAGCTAATGCTAAAGCAATGGTGCCATATACTGCCCAAGCGTGAATGCCCCAGTGGAACAGGGTGTGAAGTAAAGCTTCTTGTTGTTTATGTTCGGATGAACCCGTTGTAATGTCTGAAAGATAATGGGTTAATGGTTCTGCTACGCCAAAAAACATCAGCCCAACCCCCATTCCAGCGGCAAATAACATCGCAAGCCAAGATAAGAAACTAAATTCAGGTTCTTCTTCATCCTGCCCTAGTTTTATATTGCCAAGATTACTTACTGATAAAATTAATAAAAATCCTAAAAACACTGAAAAAGTGAGAACATAAAACCAACTAAAATTGGCAAAAATGCTAGTTTTAGCTTGATTCAATAATGCTTGCGTTTGTGCTGGGACAATCAAAATCATCGCCACAAGTAACAACACAAAAAATAATGTAACGCCAATTACAAAAGGATTAAATGACGTTCGCTTTTTCATAAATTGAAATAAAAACAAACTTTTCTCCTTAAAAATTAAGTGAGTAAATTAAAAATTAGATTTTATAAAGTTGCCTAAAGGCAAAAGTGTGTAATGGAACCACTACAAATGACAGCACATAGAAGTGCGATTTTGAAGGAAACGTTCAGTAGAAATTGAAGGTTTGTTTCCTAAAAGCTAATACATGATAACAAAATGTAGTTATTATTTCAAATTAGTGAATATTTGTTTAAAAGTGCGGTGAACAATCAAATATTTTTTCTTTATATAATTTTCTAAAATAAATCTTGATAAAGAAAAGGTTAGGATGAACTTTATTATTAATAAAAAACCGCACTTGGAGAAAAACAAAGTGCGGTCATTTTTACTACATTACCGACACCGCTTTAATCTGAACATAAACATCCTGCCCAATAGAAAAACGCAGTTCATTTTGCGCCCATTTACTGATACTTGCCCAAATCTTATGCCCTTCCACCAATACGGCAAGATCCACTCGAGAATCTTGTATCTCAATTTGTGCAACTTGGCCACGTAAAATATTACGAATGCTTGTTTGTTCTGGCTTTTGCAGTGTAATAGAAACATCTGAACTATAAATACAAACTCGCACTCGCTCGCCTACATTCTCGGGCACTTGATGAATCCAAAGTGCTTGCTCGCCTAACGAAAGTGCGGTCATTTTATAAGGTG
>NZ_JH591083.1:18079-28931 GCF_000242295.1 Haemophilus sp. oral taxon 851 str. F0397 | reverse complement strand
TTATAAGGTGGATTATGCAAATGAACGGGCAAGGCAAGTACACTACTCTGTTCGCTTTCCCCTTTCCAAGGAGCAAAAATAGCACTATTCCAAATTTTTTCTACGCTGTCATAGGCTTTCACAATGCCGTTTTCCATCAGTACGACCCTATCAGCTAAACGCAACAGTTCGTCCAAGCTATGAGTAACATATAAAATCGGGATATTAATTTCTTTAGAAAGACGTTCCAAATATTGCATTAGCTCGCGTTTGCGAGGAACATCAAGGGCTGAAAGAGGTTCATCCATCAGTAAAATGTCAGGTTCTGCCAACAATGCTCGACCAATTGCGACACGCTGCTTCTCACCACCTGAAAGCGTGAGGGGATAACGCTTTAATAAATGAGTAATACCGAGAAGATCGACAATATAGTTAAAATCATCTTGCGAGACATTTTTCATGCCATAGCGCAAATTGCCTTTCACTGTGTAGTGAGGAAATAAACGCGCATCTTGGAACACATAGCCAATTTTACGCAAGTGGGTCGGCAATGATTCCTGAGTTTCCATATCCACTAAAGTGCGGTCATTTAAACGGATGAATCCTTCGTCAGGTTGTATCAAGCCACTCACGAGATTAATCAGCGACGTTTTGCCTGAGCCAGACAAACCGAAAATTGCGGTTACGCCTTGATCTGGTACTTGTATATTAGCTTGCAAAGCAAGTTGCCCGAGCTGTTTTTTCACATTAATCTGCAACATTTCCTTGTCCTAATTTTTTCTGCATTCGCTTGCTCAACCACTCTGACAATAGCAAAGAAATCAATGAAAGAATGATAGCAAATAAACATAAGCGAGCAGTTTGTTCTTCCGCTCCCGGTGTTTGAATAAAAGAATACATCGCAAGTGGAATCGTTTGAGTTTCGCCTGCAATGTTCGATACAAAGGTAATGGTCGCGCCAAATTCCCCTAATGATCGTGCGAAACCAAGCACGAGTCCAGCTAAAACTCCAGGTAAAGAAAGTGGCAAGGTTATTGTAAAAAATACACGCCAAGCGGAGGCGCCGAGTGTTTGCGCTGCTTGCTCCAATTTAATATCAATATTTTCTAAAGAAAGTCGAATCGCGCGAACAACCAATGGAAAGGCAACCACTGCAGAGGAAAGCACCGCCCCCTTCCAACTAAAACCAAAAGATAAGCCAAACCACTGATATAAATACTTACCAATAAAACCATTGCGCCCCATTGCAACAAGCAATAGATAACCGATAACCACAGGTGGTAACACTAAAGGCAAATGAATTACGCCAGTAATCAGGGATTTGCCATAGAAGTTTTTGCGCGCTAAAAGCCACGCAACAAAAATGGCTAAAGGCAAACTCCAAAGCATGGAACTGACTGCAACACTCAGGCTTAAATTAATCGCTGAGATTTCCATTGGAGTCAGATTGAAAAATGAGAAAAATTGGGTAAGCAAAATGAATCCTTATACAAATAGCCTCTCTTTAAATCCCTTTTTATGAGAATATCCCACATTGATGAGAGGTAAGATGCTCTATAATAACAAAAGGGCAGAAATATCCGCCCTTCATGACTATTAAGATTCTATCTTATTTTGCAGAGAAACCATACCCTACAAGCACTTTCTTCGCTACATCTGATTCTAAATATTTCAAGAAATCGCGAGAATCCGCATTATCATGACCTTTTACAATAGAAACAGGATAAACAACTGGTTTATGACTATCAGCTGGGAAAACCGCAACCGTTTTAACTTGTTGGCTAATTTTTGCATCAGTGCTGTACACAATACCGTAAGGTGCTTCTGCACGTTCAACTAAAGCTAATGCGCCACGCACATCTTTTCCACGCGCTAAACGATCTTTTACCTTATCCCATAAATTTAATTTGGTTAATGCTTCTTCTGCATATTGACCAGCAGGCACGTGTGCAGGATCTCCTACAGATAAATAGCTATCTTTTAGTGCGTTAATCCATTCGCCTTTTGCAATATCCACAGAATTTACCGCACTTTTTGCTGGTGCAATTAAGACTAAATCATTACCCACTAAAACTTTTTCGGTTTCTTTTACGGTTAAATCTTTTTCAGAAAGATATTTCATCCATTTATTGCTTGCAGAGACAAAAATATCTGCTGGCGCGCCTTCTTCAATTTGTTTTGCTAAAGTTGAAGAAGAAGCAAAAGAAAACACTACTTCATTTTTCGGGTTTTGTTTTGCGTAATCTTTTGCAACTTGTTGTAAAGCATCTGTCATTGAAGCCGCTGCAAATACAGTCACTTTAGCGGATGCTGCAAAAGAAAATCCTAATCCTGCGATTAAAAGTGCGGTTGAAATTTTAGTTAATTTTTTCATGAATCATCTCCTATGATTAAACGTTATTTACTTAATTATATATTGAAACAAATAACAATCATATAGCAAAAGAAAAATTATTTAGTAAAATATATAACGCTTAGGCTTACCACTTAGGATTACTTAGGGACAGCAAAATGAAAAACACCGAAATTTTACTCACCATTAAACTTCAACAAGAACTTTTTATCGATCCAAAACGAGTGCGTTTACTCAAAGAAATTCAACAATGCGGTTCGATTAATCAAGCTGCGAAAAATGCAAAAGTGAGCTATAAAAGTGCGTGGGATCATTTAGAAGCGATGAATAAAATCAGCCCTAGCCCATTGCTGGAACGAAATACAGGTGGAAAAAATGGCGGAGGCACGGCGCTTACCACTTATGCCGAGCGTTTGCTACAGCTTTATGATTTATTAGAACGTACGCAAGAACACGCTTTTCATATTCTACAAGATGAATCCGTACCGTTAGATAGTTTACTCACAGCAACTGCACGTTTTTCTTTACAAAGTAGTGCACGCAATCAATTTTTTGGGCGAGTGGCACGACAACGAATCATTGACTCTCGTTGTGTTGTGGATGTGAATGTGCAAGGATTACCAACCCCATTGCAAGTTTCTATTACCACTAAAAGCTCGGCTCGTTTGAAACTCATTACGGAAAAAGAAGTGATGTTGATGTTCAAAGCACCTTGGGTGAAAATTAGTGAAAAACCACTAGAAAATCAGGCTAATCAGTTCCCTGTAAATATCAAATCACTAAATGAAGAAGAAGCCATCCTTCAATTTACTGACAGCGATATTGAATTTTGTGCCACAGTCCACCAGCCAAATCAATGGAAAATCGGGCAACAGATTTGGATTCACATTGATCAAGAGCAAATTATTTTAGCGACGCTAGGTTAATCTCAAAGTGCGGTAAATTTTGGAAGAACATTTTAATCATACAAAAAAAGACAGGCTTGATGCCTGTCTTGTTTGTTATCAATTAAAATCCTAAACTAATTAGAAATATTTTTTACAATTAGCGTAATTCCATCCACACGTTCAACTTCAATCAATGCGCCAACCGTGAGATTATCGCCTTGAATACGCCAAGTTGTATCACCAAACGCGCCTCGACCAATTCCATTCGCGCCAACTTCCTGAACAATGCCTTGTTTACCAAGTAACGCATGATCACGTTGATTTAATGTTGAATGAGATTGATCATGGCGATCTTTAGCATGTTGATATTTCCACCAAATCACAGAAAGTATGCAAGCTAATAGCGCGTAAAAAATAGCAAGTGAGGCAAGAGAAAGGCTTGGAAAAAGAAATTGTACAAATGCCGTCACTAAAGCTGCTAAGCCCCACCATAGCAAAAATATCCCTGGTGTAAGCACTTCACCAATAAGCAAAATAAAGCCTAAAATCAGCCAATGCCAAAGCGTCCAATTTATTAACCAATCCGTCATAGATTCTCCTATTTGTTATAAGGGCTTTTTATTACAAAAGTGCGGTGATAAACGATTAAAAAAATCACCGCACTTTATCTAAATTAAGATTTTTTATCGCCCTTTAATAATTCTGCAATACCAGCAACAGAACCAATTAAATTGCCAGCTTCTAATGGCATAAGCACAACTTTACTGTTGCCTGAACTACCGATTTCTTTCAATGCTTCCGTGTATTTTTGTGCAATAAAGTAGTTAATCGCTTTGGTGTCACCGCTGGTAATGGCTTCTGATACCATTTGTGTTGCTTTTGCTTCAGCTTCCGCGGCACGTTCTCGGGCTTCAGCTTGTAAAAAGGCTTCTTGTCGCTCCCCTTCCGCTTTTAGAATTCTAGCTTGTTTTTCACCTTCAGCACGAAGAATCTGAGCTTGGCGAATCCCTTCAGCTTCTAATACTTCAGCACGTTTATTTCGTTCCGCTTTCATTTGAGCATTCATAGAATCAATCAATTCACGAGGCGGACGAACATCACGAATTTCAATACGCGTTACTTTAATCCCCCATGGATTTGTCGCTTCATCCACAATAGCCAATAATCGACTATTAATAGAATCACGTTGAGAAAGCATTTCATCAAGCTCCATCGAGCCAAGCACGGTGCGGATATTTGTCATCGTTAAATTGATGATAGCTTGTTCCAAATGGTTTACTTCATAAGCCGCACTTCGAGCATCAATCACTTGCACAAAACAAACCGCATCAATAGAAACATTGGCATTATCTTTAGAAATCACTTCTTGGGAAGGAATATCTAAAACTTGTTCCATCATATTAATTTTACGACCAATACGATCAACAAAAGGCACCACTAAATTTAGCCCTGGCATTAACGTTCTTGTGTAACGACCGAAACGTTCGATTGTCCAGTTATAACCTTGTGGTACGGTTTTCACTGTAGAAAACAAAATTAATGCGACTAATATCACAAAAATTAATGTGGAAATAGCGAATCCATCAAGCATATTTTTCTCCTTTAGTGGATAGATTGTATAAAAAGTCTATCAAATCCACCCGCACTTTTATAGCCTATTTTGTATAAAATTAAGGCAATTTTGCCAATACTGCATAGCCTTCAATTAAACCTTCCACTTCATAAGCCGCACCTGCGCTAATGAAAGCTGCCTCACCTTGTTTCAAAGAAAGTGCGGTCGTTTCTGAGCGTAAATTTAACAGGCCATTCATCACCAATAAAATACTCGCACTTTGTGCTTTTAAATGATGAATTTCACCACATTCAGATTGAATATTTTGCAAAGCGAAATCTTGCGCAGGCGTAGCATAAGTAAATATACACGTGTCTTGAGGTGCTGACGGAATAATTTTAGGCTCCACTTCACGACAATCGACAATTTTAAGCAATTCTGGAATATCCACATATTTAGGCGTTAAACCACCTCGAATCACATTATCCGAACATGCCATCAGTTCAATATTTTGCCCACGCAAATAAGCGTGCGGAATGCCTGCATCTTGGTAAATTCCCTCGCCTTTTTTGAGGTGCACAATATTAAACAAATAGAAGCAGATTAAACCAGCATCTAATTTATCTAAAGAAATATTCATTGCATCAATGGTGTAAAGCACCCAATAATCTGGATTAGTTAAATCCAGATTATTAGTCTCATAAGCAGTTTGATTTTCCAACAGAATTGGAGAAAGCCATTGGTGTAGCTGAGTTTGTTCTGCTTGCATAATATCGGCATAGAAAGCATGTAAATCTTGTTCACTCAATTTTTTTGCAAGCGGGGCTAAAGATGATCGCGATGCTAAAGTCTCGATAATGTCCGATTTATTTTTAAAACCATGCAACAACCAGAAATCAGATAAAGCAATCATCATTTCAGGTTTATGATTGTTATCTTTATAAGTACGTGTTGATGCTTTTAACTCAATGCCTTTCGCATTTTCTTCCGCAAAACCTATTTCAGCTTGCGTTTTTGTTGGATGAAGTTGAATAGAAAGAGGTTGGGCAACATCAAGAATTTTTAATAAATAGGGTAATTCATCACCAAAACTTGCTCGGCTTTGTGAGCCAAGTGCGGTAGGATTTTTCTGTAAAAATTCAGTAAGTAATACATTTTTACCATCAACCTCAATGCTTGAAGGCGCAGAATTATGTGTGCCTAACCACCATTCAGCATAATATTGATTTTCTTCCGCAGGAATATTCAGTAATTGAGGAATATATTGATGCCCTCCCCATACGTAATTTTGGAGTGAGCCAGTAAGTTTATAGATCATTTTTAATTTTTCCGTTGAATCCTATCTACACCACAGTTTTATTTACATAAATAAAAAATCCGCACAAAGGCGGACTTTTTTATCGTAAAGACATTATTTAGTTAAGCTTAATACCACTGACTCTCCAGCGACCACTTCACCTGATTTTTTCACGATACAAGAAATTTCATCCATGTTGGAAATAACAACGGGTGTTAATACAGATTTTGCTTTTGATTCTAATAAAGGAAGATCAAATTCAATCACGGTGTCACCGCGCTTAACAGATTGACCTTCTTGCGCAATACGAGTAAAGCCTTCACCTTTCAACTCAACGGTATCAATACCAAAGTGTACAAATAATTCTACACCTTCTTTTGATTCCATTGAGAAAGCATGGTTGGTTTCAAAAATTTTACCAATCACACCATCCACCGGCGCAACGATTTTGTTACCGGTAGGGCGAATAGCAACGCCATCACCCACGATTTTTTCAGAGAAAACTACATCGGGAACATCTTCAATATTTACAATCTCACCAGAGATAGGTGCATAAATTTCAACTTCCACAGATTTGTTTTCTTTTGAACCGAATAACTTGTCAAATAAGCCCATTTTAATCTCCTATCAATTCATAGATGGCTGTTATTTTAACGTAAAATCAAACAATTTTGTTTAATTTAATGCATTTTCCGCCAAAAATTCTTCGATTAACTGCTCAATTTCCGAAGCGGTCGGTTTTTGTAATGCGGCATTAGCAAGTGCTTTTGCATCTTGGAAATTCACATTACGGATTAATTTTTTAATTCGAGGTACAGAAATAGCACTCATACTAAATTCATCTAATCCCATACCAAGTAGCAATAAGCTTGCACGTTCATCACCGGCTAATTCACCGCACATTCCCGTCCATTTGCCCTCTGCATGAGAAGCATCAATCACTTGTTTAATTAAACCAAGCACAGATGGCTGCATCGGATTATAAAGATGTGAAATTAACTCATTGCCTCGATCCACCGCCAAAGTATATTGGGTTAAATCGTTAGTACCGATACTGAAGAAATCTACTTCTTTTGCTAAGAATTTTGCATTTACGGCAGCGGATGGAGTTTCAACCATGACACCCACTTGGATATGCTCATCAAAAGCTTTGCCTTCTGCACGCAATTCCGCTTTTAATGTTTCAATAACCGCTTTTAATTCTCGAATTTCTTCTACAGAAATAATCATCGGGAACATCACCGCCAATTTACCAAACGCTGAAGCTCGTAACACCGCGCGTAATTGTGCATTTAAAATTTCACGGCGATCTAACGCAATGCGAATGGCACGCCATCCCAAGAATGGATTCATTTCTTTTGGTAAATCTAAATATGGAAGCTCTTTATCACCACCAATATCCATAGTACGAAGCACGGTTAAACGTCCGTTCATTGCTTCTACGACTTCTTTGTAGGCGATGAATTGTTCCTCTTCCGTCGGAAGCTGTTCACGATCCATAAATAAGAATTCAGTTCGGTATAAACCAATACCTTCCGCACCATTGCGATCAGCCCCTTCACAATCACGGATTGTCCCGATATTCGCAACAACATCAACCTTATGCCCATCCAATGTGATTGCGGGGAGATCTTTTAATTTAGCTAACTCTGCTTTTTCCGCAGAAATTTTAGCTTCAAGTGTTTTTAATTCATCAATCTGAGATTGTGTTGGATTGATATAAACTTGATTATTTATGGCATCTAAAATTAAGTAATCACCTGTATTAACTAATTCGGTCACATTATTTGTGCCTACAATCGCTGGTAATTCTAAAGAACGCGCCATAATAGAAGTATGAGAGGTTCTACCACCAATATCAGTGACAACCCCTAATACTTTTTCAAGATTAAGTTGAGCAGTTTCTGATGGAGTCAGATCATAAGCAACAAGAATTGATTCTTCTTGAATATCGCCAAGATCTACTATGTACATGCCCAAAATATTTTTAATTAAACGGTTACCAATATCACGAATATCACCAGCACGCTCTTTCAAATATTCATCATCGATCTCCGACAACATTGTGACTTGTTGATCAATAATTTTGCTCGCTGAAACCGCAGCATTGACTTTATTTGAACGAAGGTAATCAAGAATTTCTTCTTCTAATTCCTCATCCTCAAGAATCATCAAGTGACCTTCAAAGATTGCTGCTTTTTCTTCGCCTAAAGAAATTAATGCACGCTCTCTGATTGAATTAAGTTGTTCCACCGCCAATGCACGACCTTTATAAAATCGAGCAATTTCTGCATCAATTTGATCATCAGTAATTTTTTGCGTATCAAGAACAATCTTTTCTTCTTTAAGAACAAGTGCCTTGCCAAAGGCAATACCTGGGGATGCGAGAATGCCAGAAATCATAGATACCTTCCGAAATAATTAAAAAATAGATAGATAAACAATAGCCATAAAATTTCTCAATTTTATGGCTAAGTCAGTATTATTCTAATGTTGGAATTAAAGCAACTAAATGATCTACAGCCTGTTGCTCATCTTCACCTTCTGCAGAAATGGTGATCACAGTTCCTTGTGTTAAACCTAACGTCTGTAGCTTAAATAAACTTTTCGCACTTGCGCTTTTTCCTGCTGAAGTCACAGTAATATCAGATAAAAATGCCTTTGCTTCTTTCACAAATTGCGCAGCTGGGCGAGTATGTAAGCCATTTGGCGCTGTGATTTCGACATCTTTTGAGTACATAATGCTACCTCTACTAAATAATAGTTAAAAAATAAAAACTAAGAAATCGCCTTAGTATCCTTGTTCAAAGGAAAATAATCAACAATAAACACAAAAAACTTAAACTAAATCGTGAAAAAGCAACAAATGTGCCTGTTTTTAGCCACTTCACGCAATCGTTAAACTACTGAAAAATGACGTTGTGATTTTGTTTCACTTAAACTTTCAATTAATCGATGGTAATTATCATAACGCACAGGCGAAATTTTCCCTTCCTCTACTGCTTCACGTAACGCACACCCTGGATCGCTCAAATGTTTACAATCACGGAATTTACAGGTTCCCAAAACATATTGAAATTCTCGATACCCTTTTGTGATTTGCTCTGCATCTAAATGCCAAAGCCCAAATTCTCTAATTCCCGGTGAATCAATTAAATTACCACCTTGTGGCAAATGATAAAGACGAGATGAGGTCGTCGTATGCTGCCCTAAGCCTGATGTTTCACTCACATCCCCTACTTGAGCGTTTACGCTAGGCAAAATATGATTAATTAAACTCGATTTACCAACACCAGATTGCCCAACAAAAATCGCCGTGCCTTGTGCCAAAAGTGCGGTTAATTTTTCCATATTTTCACCGCTCTTTGCTGAAATCATTAAAATTTCATAGCCAATATCTTGGTAAATTTTAAGTTGGTCTTCAATTTCTTGACGCTGTTCTTGCGCCAATAAATCCACTTTATTCAAAACAATAAGAGGCGTGATTCCCGCAATTTCACACACAACAAGATAACGATCGATAATATTTAAGGAAAGCGTTGGCAATACTGCTGATACAATAATAATACGATCAATATTCGCCGCAATGGGTTTCAAACCATCATAATAGTCAGGGCGGGAAATTTCATTTTCTCGAGGGTGAATTGCCTCAATCACACCACTCACACCTTGTAATTGTTCATTGCCTTTACGCCAAACGACTTTATCTCCCACCACCAAACTCGACAAGGTACGGCGCAAATTACAACGATAAATTTCGCCTTGTTCATTTTCGACATCAGCATGAATCGAATAACGCGTTACCACAACACCTTCTTGTGATTCGCCAAGCATTTCATCTGACCATTCAATCTCTTTTTTCTTATGGCGATGTAATGTTTTCGCATTATTCGATTGAATTCTTCTGGTTTGGTTTTGAGTTAATTTACGTTTAGCCATAAAAGTGCGGTCGTTTTTTCCCTTGTTTTTGGTAAAATGAAGAAAATTTTTGCATAGGATACCTGATATTATGCCATTCGATAAACAAAATCTTATTTGGATTGATTTAGAAATGACCGGTTTAGATCCGGAAAAAGAACGTATTATTGAAATTGCGACTATTGTGACAGATAAAAATTTGAATATTTTGGCAGAGGGCCCGGTATTGGCTGTTCATCAGTCTGATGAATTACTCAATAAAATGAATGATTGGTGCCAAAAAACACATAGTGAAAACGGCTTAATTGAACGTGTAAAAGCCAGCAAACTCACCGAACGTGCAGCAGAATTACAAACCTTAGACTTTTTAAAAAAATGGGTGCCGAAAGGTGCGTCGCCAATTTGCGGTAACAGCATTGCCCAAGATAAACGTTTCTTAGTGAAATATATGCCTGATTTAGCCGATTATTTTCATTATCGCCATTTAGACGTGAGCACATTAAAAGAACTTGCAGCACGTTGGAAACCTGAAATTTTAGAAGGCTTTAAAAAAGAGAATACGCATTTGGCGCTAGATGACATTCGAGAATCGATTAAAGAGCTAGCTTATTATCGCGAACATTTCATGAAATTAGATTGACGAAAACTTCAACAAAAAATTTCTTTTTATGAAATTACCCTTGCAAGCCCTAAAAATATTTGTATAATGCGACCTCATTCACTGATGTGAACTGCGGGAATAGCTCAGTTGGTAGAGCACAACCTTGCCAAGGTTGGGGTCGCGAGTTCGAGCCTCGTTTCCCGCTCCAATTTCACATTATAAAAGCATTATTGCGGGAATAGCTCAGTTGGTAGAGCACGACCTT
>NZ_JH591083.1:0-18069 GCF_000242295.1 Haemophilus sp. oral taxon 851 str. F0397 | reverse complement strand
GGGTCGCGAGTTCGAGCCTCGTTTCCCGCTCCAAATTTCAATCCCTAGCCAAAAGGCTAGGGATTTTTTCTATCTATAAAAATAGATCACCAAAATGTTAAAAGTGCGGTGAATTTTCTCAAAAAATAAAGGCTTGTGATTTAATAACACAAGCCTTTATTTTTATGCTTTCTTCAACCGTTTGGCGCGACGTTTCATTCTTCTGACCCAACGAGTAATTCGCCATGCACGCGTAATTGAATATACATAAAGGAAAAATAAAATGAAAAAGCCGACAAACATCGCCCACTCATTCACATAATAAACTTCCCCTAAAATACCGATAGTTGCACAAACTGCAGAAACAAATGTAATCAATAAAAAGGCTTGTCTTGATGTCAAACCCGCTCTCACCATTAAATGATGAACATGTAAACGATCTGGGCGGAATGGGCTTTTACCTTTACGTACACGGCGATAAATAATCGCAACCATATCAATCAAAGGAATCGCAATAATCCAAAGTGCGGTGACTGGATTCATCGGATGTCCTTTTCCTTGCGTACTCAATAACAAAATCCAAATAATGGTAAAACCAATTAATGTACTCCCCGCATCCCCCATAAACACCTTATATTTCGGTCCAAATGGAATTCCTAGATTTAGCATCAAATAAGGTAAAATCGACACGATTAAAGCAAAACTCCAATGCGCCATATCCATTTGCCCGTCTCGATACATCAAGAAACCAATGGCGGCAAAAGAAACGCAAGAGAGTCCCCCAAGCAATCCATCAATACCATCAATCATATTAAAGGCATTAATAATCGCAATAGTGGCAAAGACGGTAATAATCAAACCAATTGAACCAAGCGTTAACTGGAAAGGCCCTAAAATTTGACCTAGATGATCAAGATAAACATTCCCAAGATCGATCATTAAAATCGCCAGAATTGCTTGAATCCCTGCTCTTAAGAAAGGACTAATATCAAAACGATCATCTAAAATCCCTATCGCCAATAAAACAAAAATACTGAACAAATAAAGATACGGTAATCGAAGTTGATCCCATTCCATCAGGTAATAGCAAAGATTTCCAACAAAAAGCGATACGCCACCGATTAGCGGAATTGCGCCTTGATGACGTTTACGATAGTTTGGCTTATCAACTAATCCAATCCAATTTGCAACTGGTCGCATCACAATCAATGTTAAAAATGCGCCAAGAAAAGTAACAAAAATACTCAGCATAGTGTGACCCTAAAATTTTTTGTAAAGGATAACATAAGGCAAATTTACCTAGAAATATATTTTTATAAAAAGGACTATCCAATATTTCGATACAGCACGTTACGTAATATTTCTCTTTGTTGAGAATCCAGAGCTTGCCCAAATTGGTTCGTCAAAATAAAAAAATCCTCCGCTTTCTCGCCCACAGTGGTAATTTTTGCATTCAATAAATTGAGATTTAGTTCACTGAAAATCTGACTCACTTGCGCTAATACCCCTGGTTTATCCAACGCAACCAGTTCCATTTCAGTATGCTCTTTTTTATTTTCATGTAAAAAACGCACGTCAGTTTGTACGGTGAAATGTTGAAGCTGACGATTCGGTGTAATAGAAAGTGCGGGTAATTTTTCACTTTGAAGAGATACCGTTAGAGCTTGCTCTAATTCTCGACGACGATCAAATTCCACTAATTCACCGTTAAATTCCGTGATGATAAAGCTATCAAAAACATAACCATCTTGTGTCGTAATAATCTGTGCATCATGGATACTGAATTTTTTTGCGCCTATGGTACTCACGACTTTATTAAATAAGTGCGGTTGATCTTGGCAATAAATAAATACTTCCGTGCCACCAAGTGAAAAGCGATTACTAATTTTCACTAATAATGCCTCTGCGAAATCCACCAGCAAACTTGTATGCCACGCGATTTGTTTTGGCGTATTACGCACAAAATAATCTTCAGGACAACGATCCCATAATTGCGCAATCGAGATTGGTGCAATATCGGAATAATCCTGCGTTAAAATTTGTTGTGCAAGTTTTCGGTTTTCTTCCGATTTTTCTGAATAATCAAGTAATTCTTTCATGCCTTGTGCAAATTGCTGTTCGGTAAATTCATATAAAGAGGCAAAAAGCGAACGTTTCCAGCTATTCCATAAATTACCATTGGTTGCACAAATATCCGCTACCGTTAAACAGGTGAGATAATCTAGCCGAACTTGATTTTGCACGGCTTCCGCAAAATTCATGACGACTTCAGGATCATGAATATCACGGCGTTGCGCCGTAATTGACATCAGCAAATGGGATTGGACTAGCCAAGCAAGGGTATCAATTTCTCGGCGATCTAAATCATGTAATTGCGCAAAGTCTGCTATGTCTTCTGCGCCAAGTTCTGCGTGATCACCCCCCCGCCCTTTTGCAATATCGTGGAATAACGCCGCAATATAAAGTAAAGTGCGGTCAGAAAGTTGGCTAAAAATTCGATGAGCAATCGGATGTTCTTGTGCACTTTCTTGTGACAGAAAACTTTCCAATTTCAACATCACGCGCAATGTATGCTCATCCACCGTATAAATATGAAATAAATCAAATTGCATTAAGCCCTCAATGGCTTGCCATTGGGGAAGATATACTGTTAATACGCCATATTGGTGCATTGGTATAAATGCACGCTTAATCGCATTAGGTTGATTAAACAAACGTAGAAATTTTTCTCGAGCAGCAGGAATCTCGCATAATTTTCGTGGTAGTTGCTCTAAGGAAATTTGTAATTGACGCAAGGTATCAGAATGAATATCCGCCCATTCGTACTGCGTTAAATAAAAGAATAGATCTAAAATTCGCTCTGGTTTTTCTTGAAAAACACGGCTATTACGCAAACATAAGCATTGGTTAATCAGTTGAAAATCATCGTCTAACTGATGAATCACGCTGTCCTGATTTGATGAAAGCACATTTTCTCGATAATGCTGAATCAACAAATTACTAATCAGCGAAATGCGGTGCAATGCTTGGAAAAAATATTTCATCATTTTTTCCACAGCTTGATTGCCTTCCCCTCGGAACCCTAACAATTCACTGACTTTAATTTGACGATCAAACAACAGACGATTATCGTAACGTTTCAAAATCAAATGCAAAGCGAACCGCACCTTAAATAAAAATGCACGACTTTCTTGTAGTTGCAGATACTCTTGAGGATAAATAAAACCACTTTGTAAAATGGCCTCAAGAGTCAACGCCCCCGAATGGCGCAACGCCACCCAATACAACAAATGCAAATCACGCAAACCACCAGGGCTGTACTTAATATCTGGCTCAAGGTTATAAGCCGTATTGTGATAACGCTGATAACGTTCTATTTGCTCTTGCACTTTGGCATTAAAAAAATCTTCTTTCGACCAAAAATCAGCACGTTTTACCAATTCATTTAGCGCATCAAAGTGCGGTCGATTGCCAACAAGAAATCTGGCTTCTAATAAATTGGTGGCAATCGTAATATCTTGTTTTCCTTCCGACTCGCATTGTTCTAAGGTTCGAACACTATTTCCCACCTCAAAGCCACAATCCCATAAAAATTGGATAAATTGGGTGATCTTTTCTTCAATTTCTGGGCTAGGTATTTGCTCGACCAAAATTAAAAAATCTAAATCCGACAAAGGAAACATCTCACGCCGTCCATACCCCCCCACCGCAATTAAAGAAATGCCTTGCTGTTCACTTAATCCCATTTCCTGCCAAAGTTGAATCAATAAGACATCATAAAAATCACTGCGATTTTCAATAAGCTCAAAAATGGAATAACGAGAAAAATTCTCGAGCTCAAATTGCTTAAGATTTTCTCGTTCAATTTTGACCGCACTTGGCGTTAAAGGAGAAGATAATGTCGGAAAAAACAGCATATGAATTGCCTTTTGTTAGATCGAAGTCGATTTATTATAAAGAAAAACAAAAAGGGCGTATATCTACGCCCCTATCTTATAATTTAATGTCAATTACACATTCACCATAATCCGTGAAATTCGACCTTCTGCAATTTCTTCATCGCGGATAGTCATTACTTCACAACCAGTTTCTGTGACAACAAGTTGATGTTCGTATTGTGCTGAATGGCTACGATCTTTGGTTTTTACTGTCCAACCATCTCCCATCACGCGCACTTCTTTTTTGCCCGCGTTAATCATTGGCTCAATCGTGAACACCATGCCTGGTTTTAAAATCACACCACCATCATCTGCATAATAATGCAATACTTGAGGTTCGCAGTGAAATTCTGTACCGACACCATGTCCACAATATTCACGCACAACACTGAAAGTTTGACTTTCAGTATATTTTTGCACAGCTTTACCTACTTCATTTAAACGAATACCTGGTTTTACTGTGCGCAATCCCACGTATAAGGCTTCCTGTGCGGCTTCCACTAACTTTTTACTACGAATATTCGTTTCACCGCCCACGATATACATTTTTGAGTTATCACCAAAATAACCGTCTTTAATCACCGTGACATCAATATTCACAATATCGCCGTTTTTAAGCACTTTATCGTCACTTGGAATACCGTGACAAACAACTTCGTTAATGGAAATACAGGTCGCTTTTGGGAAACCATGATAATTCAAACACGCTGGGATAACCTTTTGTTCATTCACCATATATTCATGGCAAATTCGATCAAGTTCGCCTGTAGTTACACCTGCTTTTACGTAAGGTTCAATCATCACCAGCACATCCGAAGCCAATTTGCAGGCCTCACGTAGTTTTACAATTTCTTTTTCTGTTCTAATTGGAATAGCCATTTTATTTCACCTTTTTTGAAAAAAATTTTGCCAGATTATAGCACGATTTCTAGGAAAAAACTGGATTATACTTGAATGGAGTAAATGGTTATTAGATAATAACGGAATTCAAATTTTCGGGAAGCGGGAAATAATTATGACAGATAACATTGCAGTACCATTGACATTTACTGATGCAGCAGCGAATAAAGTAAAAAATTTAATCAGCGAAGAAGAAAATACTAATTTGAAATTACGCGTGTATATCACGGGTGGCGGCTGTAGCGGTTTCCAATATGGTTTTACTTTTGATGAAAAAGTGAATGAAGGCGATTTAACGATTGAAAAATCAGGGGTTCAACTTGTGATTGACCCAATGAGTTTACAGTATTTAATCGGTGGTACCGTTGATTACACAGAAGGTTTAGAAGGTTCACGCTTTACTGTAAATAATCCAAATGCTACCAGCACTTGTGGCTGTGGTTCATCCTTTAGTATCTAAGATGGATTTTCAATTTACACATTATCAAGGCAATGTATCCGTAAAATGTTCGATGGAACACATTGCTCTTGCTAACTGGTTCAATACAGAAGTGCGGTCAAATCCAAAGGCGATTTTGACCGCACTTTCTACTGCGCAATCACTCTCTGAAAATCAAGAAAAGATCTTAATCGGCGCAGAATATACTTTGTTTTTAGATACTGATGAAGTAATGGTACGAGCGAATAATCTCGCCATTGAAACAGATGAAATTTTGGAAGACGATTTTCATTATTATGATGAAGAAAGCATTGCTTTTTGTGGCACGCAAGATTTTATCCATTTCCTCGAAGCTTATGTTGATTTTATCTCTTAACCGACTATGACCACCGAAAACGTTCAAAAAAATCCCGAAGAAAAAACACCCAAAAAACGTAGTTCTTTCAAAAGTTTCCTATTAAAAGTAGCGTTTACTGGTGCGGTATTAACCGTATTTTATGGAGGATACTTAGATTGGCAAATCCGTTCAAAAATGGATGGGCAAATTTGGCGTTTGCCCGCTGAAGTGTATAGCCGCATTGAAAGCGTGAAGATTTCAGATAATCTCGCTTTCGATGAAGTGATTCAAATTTTATTAGATAACGAATATCGCCAAACAACCATGGTAGCGGCACCAGGCGATTTCAAATTGGAAGATGATACCATTGTGGTTCTTCGTCGAGCTTTTCCTTTCCCTGATAAACCAGAACCACAACGAGTTTTACGTTTACGTTTTGTCGATAACAAACTTAATCGAATTGAAGATCTCGTAGCTGTAAAAGCTATCGATGAGTTTCGCCTTGCACCAAAATTGATTGCGATGTTGGAATCTGATAATGAAGATCGCCTTGCAATTCCTTTGCAAAATTACCCGCGCTTATTGATTGACGCCTTAATTTTAACGGAAGATCGCCGTTTTTATGATCATCATGGTATAAACCCAGTGGGCATTATACGCGCATTAATTACCAATATCCGTGCGGGGCAAACGGTACAAGGTGGTAGTACGCTCACTCAACAACTCGTGAAAAATTTATTTTTATCAAGCGAACGTACGATTACCCGGAAAGCGAACGAAGCCTTAATGTCATTGGTGTTAGATTGGCGTTATGATAAAAACCGTATTCTCGAGACCTATCTTAATGAAATTTATCTCGGACAAAATGGTGATACGCAAATTCACGGTTTTGAGTTAGCTAGCCAATTCTATTTTGGTCGTTCGATTCGTGAAATTAGCTTAGATCAAATTGCACTTTTAGTCGGGATGGTCAAAGGCCCTTCACTTTATAATCCTTGGCGTAATCCTCAAAATGCCTTAGAACGTCGTAATGTTGTTTTAAAGCTCATGCTTGAACATAAAATGATCGGTGATGAACTTTACCAATTATTAAGCCAACGACCTTTAGGTGTTCAACAAAAAGGACAAATCTCCCGTAAATATCCGTCATTTATTCAAACTTTACAGGCGGATTTACGTCGTGAGCTAGGCGAACATAAAATATCCAGTTTACTTGGCGCACGGATTTTCACCACAATGGATTTAAAACAACAAGCCCAAGCAGAAAATGCAGTGGTGAATACAGTTTCACAACTACAACTGAAAACTAAAAATCCATATTTAGAAGGCGCCATGATTGTTGCGGATTACCGTGTGGGTGAAATTCGTGCGGTAGTGGGTGGTTTGCAAACGCAATATGCAGGCTTTAATCGTGCATTAATGGCAAAACGTCAGATTGGTTCTTTAGTCAAACCATCAATTTATTTAACCGCACTTTCGAATCCAGAACAGTTCCGTTTGAATACCCCAATTAATAACCAGCCAATTACGATTAATGTCAAAGGTAGCCCGCCGTGGCAGCCGCGCAACTATGATAAAAAATATAGCGGTTCAGTGATGTTAATGGATGCCTTAGCGCGTTCTTTAAATATTCCGACTGTGAATATTGGGATGAAAGTCGGCTTGAGCAAAGTCATTGATACACAAAAATCAATGGGATGGGATAATGTGGAAATCCCAAAAGTGCCCGCCATGTTGCTCGGGGCTTATACCATCTCACCTTATGATGTAACTAAACTTTATCAAACTATTGCAAATCAAGGTGGACGGATTGAACTCACAACCGTCGATACCATTGCGGATCGTCAAGGAAATATCATTTATCAACATGATAAAACCGCAAAACAAGTGGTACCACAAGAAGCCGCATTCCAAACGTTATTTGCGATGCAACAAACTGTTGAACGTGGTACAGCTCGTAGCTTGCAAAATGATTATGCGGATTTACGTTTAGCCGGTAAAACTGGGACAACAAATGATGCGCGTGATACTTGGTTTGTGGGGATCGATGGAAAAAATATCAGCACGGTTTGGCTTGGTCGCGATGATAATGGCGAAACAAAACTTACTGGTGCATCAGGCGCATTACAGATTTATAAAGATTATTTAAGCCATACTTATATTGAAAAATTGAAGCTAAATAAACCTGCGAATATGAAATGGGTTGGTATTACCCAACATGGTAGCTGGGATTGTGACAGCAATCGAGTGATTCCAGTTTGGGTGAATAATGGACAGAATTTCTGCGGTGGCACATTAACGACTTCTCCATCACCAACTACTCCACCAGCTGAAACAGAAATTGCGCCTCGACAAGAAAGCGTCTGGGATGTATTGGATAACCCAAATCCACCCGCACAATAATTAAGCTAGGAAGCATTCCAATAACAGCCAAATATTTCTAAATAAAAAACTATAAATCTCCTGAAATTTCAGGAGATTTTTTATTTCTTAAAAAAAATAGCAAACGTTTGCTTTAAAAGTGCGGTACAATACGCGCCAGTTTTTACTTTCATACAGGTGCAAAACGATGACACAACAACTCCCCACTCTAAGTCTAAAAAAAATCTATTCAGGTAAAGTACGCGATCTCTATGAAATCGATGATAAACGTATGCTAATGGTTGCTTCTGACCGCTTATCTGCGTTTGACGTTATTTTAGATGATCCCATTCCACGAAAAGGCGAAATCCTGACACAAATATCCAACTTTTGGTTTAACAAACTTGCTCACATTATGCCGAATCATTTCACTGGTGAGAGTGTTTATGATGTGTTACCAAAAAAAGAAGCTGATTTAATCAAAGATCGCGCTGTAGTGTGTAAACGTTTGAATCCCATTAAAATTGAATCTATCGTACGTGGTTATTTAACTGGCAGTGGTTTAAAAGATTACAAACAAACTGGTACCATCTGCGGATTAAAATTACCTGAAGGCTTGGTTGAAGCTAGTAAATTAGCAGAACCTATTTTCACCCCATCAAGTAAAGAAGCCGTTGGCAATCACGATATAAATATCAGCTATGAAGAATGTGAAAAACTCATTGGGGCTGATTTAGTGGCGCAAGTAAAAGAAAAAGCTATCGCTCTTTATACTGCAGCTGCAGAATATGCACTGACTAAAGGTATTATTATTTGCGACACAAAATTTGAATTTGGTTTAGATGAAAATGGCACACTCACCTTAATGGATGAAGTATTAACACCTGACTCTAGTCGTTTTTGGTCTATCGATACTTATCAAGAGGGGATTAATCCTCCATCATTCGATAAACAATTTGTACGCGATTGGTTGGAAAATAGCGGCTGGAATAAACAAGCTCCCGCACCGAAAGTGCCAGAAAATATTATTCAGAAAACTGTTGATAAATATCAGGAAGCACTGGATTTATTAACAAAATAGAGATCAAAATCCCTGCTATTTACAGCGGGGATTTTTATGCATGATGATAACTAAAGATTTTTCGTCTTAATACATAAAAGGCTAGACAAACATAAAAAGTGCGGTTATATTTAAATGACTTTTTATTCAAATAAAATGATTAATTATTCAATCTAAATTATAAACAAGGAAAAGATATGTCAAACACAATTCTACAACATTTACCTGAAGGGCAAAAAGTCGGTATCGCGTTTTCTGGCGGCTTAGACACCAGCGCTGCATTACTTTGGATGCGTCAAAAAGGCGCGGTGCCTTATGCCTACACCGCCAATTTAGGTCAACCTGATGAAGATGATTACAGCGCAATCCCTAAAAAAGCGATGGCGTATGGTGCAGAAAATGCTCGCTTAATTGATTGTCGTGCTCAGCTTGCTCATGAAGGCATTGCGGCAATTCAATGCGGTGCATTCCATATTTCTACAGGCGGAATACCTTACTTCAATACAACTCCACTTGGTCGTGCAGTAACTGGCACAATGCTTGTTGCAGCAATGAAAGAAGACGATGTAAATATTTGGGGGGATGGTTCTACATTCAAAGGGAATGACATCGAACGCTTCTATCGTTATGGTTTATTAACAAACCCGAATTTAAAAATCTATAAACCTTGGTTAGATGCGCAATTTATTGAAGAACTTGGTGGCCGCTTTGAAATGTCTCAATTCCTTATCGAAAATGGTTTTGACTACAAAATGTCCGTTGAAAAAGCCTACTCGACCGATTCCAATATGCTGGGTGCAACCCATGAAGCAAAAGACTTAGAACAATTAAGCACAGGCATGAAAATTGTTAAACCAATTATGGGTGTCGCATTTTGGGACGAGAAGGTAGAAATTAAACCAGAAACAGTCACTGTCACGTTTGAAGAAGGCGTCCCTGTCGCATTAAATGGTAAACGTTTTGATAATGCAGTTGATATTATTCTAGAAGCCAATCGTATCGGTGGTCGTCATGGTTTAGGGATGTCTGACCAAATCGAAAACCGCATAATTGAAGCAAAATCTCGTGGTATTTATGAAGCGCCGGGGATGGCATTATTGCATATTGCTTACGAACGTTTAGTAACAGGTATTCACAATGAAGATACCATCGAACAATATCGTATTAATGGCATCCGTTTAGGCCGTTTGTTATACCAAGGCCGTTGGTTTGATCCACAAGCATTAATGCTGCGTGAAACAGCACAACGTTGGGTGGCAAAAGCAATTACGGGTACGGTAACACTTGAGCTTCGTCGTGGTAACGACTTCACTATCTTAAATACCGAATCACCGAACTTAACCTATGAAGCAGAACGTTTAAGTATGGAAAAAGTGGAAGATGCGCCATTTGATCCAATTGATCGTATCGGTCAATTAACCATGCGTAATTTAGATGTATCTGACACCCGAGGTAAACTTGGTATCTATGCACAAACAGGTTTATTAAGCGCAATTAAAGATTCAGTATTGCCACAATTAGGTAAGAAATAAGAAGTTTTTAAAAAAGAAAAAACCGATTTTCAATCACTGAAAATCGGTTTAAAGAAGAACAATTTTATTGAACGATTTCCCCGACAATACTGCGAGTTGTCTCTTTCACTTCCGTAAGTTTCACTTTCACAATATCGCCTATTTTGTAAATACGCTCACCTTTAATATAAAGGGCAATCTCATCAGAATTCACCTGCATTTCTTCTTTATTATTATGTAAAGTTGAAGCAGGTATAAACATTGAGGCGCCATTTTCTAATAATTGCACACGTAATCCACCACGCATCACATCTTGCACTTCCGCCTCAAATTCAGCATTTGATGCAACTTTATCAGCAAGATAACGGCAATATAACCAATCCGCAATATCACGCTCAACTAATCGATTTTGGCGACGAGCCTCTTGTAAACGGGCCAGCACTTCATC
Source organism: Haemophilus sp. oral taxon 851 str. F0397 (assembly GCF_000242295.1). Taxonomy (NCBI): domain Bacteria; kingdom Pseudomonadati; phylum Pseudomonadota; class Gammaproteobacteria; order Pasteurellales; family Pasteurellaceae; genus Haemophilus; species Haemophilus sp. oral taxon 851. Next base: position 7,096 of record NZ_JH591083.1, on the reverse strand, counting down.
TTGTGGTTTATTACAAGTTTGTTGTGTCAATACTGCTTTAATTAAACGATGGTTCACCATATCAGAATATTTACGAATTGGTGATGTCCATGTCGCGTACCCTTCTAAACCAAGACCAAAGTGCGGTGCTAATTCCGATTTAAATTCAGCGAAAGTTAAATAACGACGTAAACGGAATTCTAAATAGTCGCCTTCAATCGGTTCAATATCGTGGCGCATTTGACAATAACCGTTTAATGTTGCCAAATTTTCTACTGAATAACGCTCCGCAAGTTCAGCTTGATTTTGTTCATTGGCTAAATTTGCCATTAAGAAATTGTGCGCATTCTCTAAGAATTTCTTATCAAAACCGCTATGCGTATTGAAAATACCAGTTTGTGCCTGCTCTGCTAAGAATTGCGCAGCACAAATGTTAGCAATAATCATCGATTCTTCGACAATTTGATTGGCTATACGACGATATTCTGCTTTGATTTCTGCCACTTTACCATTTTCAGCAAGCACAAAAGAATAATCTGGTTTTTCTTTAAATAACAGGGAATGAGTCTTACGCCATTGAATACGTGCTTTAGTAAATTGATGTAACCAATTAATTTGTTGTGCAATTTCTGATGTTTCGGGTTGCCATGCATTGTCTGTCTGTTCTAAATAATCCGACACTTTGTTATAAGCCAATTTCGCTTTAGATTGAACATAAGCCGAAACAAAATGCGGTTTAGCCGTGATATTGCCTTCAAGATCCGTTTCAATATAACAAACAAGCGCTGGACGCGTTTCATTTGCGATTAACGAACATAATTCATCAGATAATTCGCGTGGCAACATAGGGATGTTAAAGCTAGGCAAATAATTGGTGAAACAACGCTGTTTCGCATCTTTTTCAATTTGAGAATCTAACGCGATATAAGCTGTTGGATCCGCAATCGCAACAACTAATTTCCAACCTGTTTGTACTGCATTTTGTTCGATAGGCTCGATATATAAGGCATCGTCCATATCCATTGTACTTTCAGAGTCAATCGTCACAAAATGAAGTGCGGTCAGATCTTCACGAGTTTGTTGATCTAACATTTCATAACTTTCAGCGCCTTGAACAGGATAACGAGATTGCTCATGACGTGCCAATGTTACCCACCAAGGAGCGAATTCATCATCGGCTCGGCAAATAAACTGATTAATAGTGGCATAAAAAAAGCGATCATCACGTAATGGGTGCGTTTTTAAATTAGCAACCACCCAATCGCCTTCTTGTAATTCTTCTTTTACGGATTTAGCTTGTTGTGCGCCAATGGGTTGGTTAATACTTGGATGATCCACCAAAACTTGCAATTTCTTATCTTTATTGAACCGCACTTTTGCAATGAAACATGTCAACATTGGCTCAATTAAAGATTCCGGCTCGGCTTGTTCTTTATCGCCTTGCTTTTCAATGGTGGCTTTGATTTTGTCGCCGTGCATCACCTTTTTCATTGAAGGTGGTGCGATGAAATAGGTTTTCTTATCGCACTCTAAAAAGCCATAGGCTTTATCTGTGCTTTTTACCACGCCTTCTACATGCTCTTTGCTGTCGTGGATTTGTTGTTTAAGCTGTGCGAGTAAAGGATTATCTTGAAACATAGTTATATTTTAAAAAAGAGAAAAGGCAGACTGAAAAGCCTGCCTAAAAAAGAATGTAAGAAAAATTATTCTTCGCCTAATTCGCCCATTGCGGTGATGCTGAAACCTGCATCTACGTGAACGATTTCACCAGTAATACCCGATGCTAAATCAGAGCATAAAAATGCTGCTGAGTTACCTACATCTTCGATAGTCACTGTACGACGTAATGCAGCGGTTTTCTCAAAGGTAGAAAGCATTTTCTTGAAGTTTTTAATACCTGATGCCGCTAAAGTACGAATTGGACCAGCAGAAATTGCATTCACACGAATACCTTCTTTACCTAAATCCGCTGCCATTACGCGCGTTGCTGCTTCAAGAGACGCTTTAGCTAAACACATCACGTTGTAGTTAGGAATCGCGCGCTCTGCACCTAAGTAAGAAAGGGTTAATAATGCAGCATTTGGCTTTAAGTAAGGACGTGCCGCTTGTGCCATAGCTACAAAACTGTATGCGCTAATATCGTGAGCGATACGGTAACCTTCACGTGTCGCGGCGTTTACATAATCACCATCTAATTGATCACCTGGTGCAAATGCAATTGCATGAACAAAACCATCAAATTTATCCCAACGTTTGCTTAATTCTGCGAAGCAATTTTGGATGCTTTCATCAGTTGCAACATCTAAAGGAAGCACGATATCAGAACCAAATTCTTTAGCAAATTCTTCTACGCGCGGTTGTAATTTATCGTTTAAATAAGTGAAAGCAAGTTCTACACCTTGTTCTTTCATTGATTTTGCGATCCCGTAAGCGATAGAACGATTGCTTGCAAGACCAGTTACTAAAATGCGTTTACCTGTTAAGAACCCCATAATTTTTCCTATATTGTTAGCGTAAAAAACTTGCCTAGTATAAGCGAAAATTTGTCTTTGTACAAAGCAGACCAATTTTTCTAAAAAACCAACCGCACTTTATTTACAAATTCGTTTGAGCAAAAACCTAAAATCAGCGAAAATAGCCCACATTTTTAATTGAATGAAGAAGAAACAATGAGTTATCCATTAGAAGAAGTTAATAAACGTCGCACTTTTGCGATTATTTCCCACCCCGATGCAGGTAAAACAACTATCACCGAAAAAGTACTTTTATACGGAAATGCGATTCAAACAGCAGGTTCTGTAAAAGGCAAAGGCTCAACTGCTCATGCAAAATCCGACTGGATGGAAATGGAAAAACAACGTGGAATTTCGATTACCACTTCCGTAATGCAATTTCCTTATAACGATTGCTTGGTGAACTTACTTGATACCCCGGGGCACGAAGATTTCTCTGAAGATACTTACCGCACTTTAACTGCTGTGGATAGCTGCTTAATGGTTATCGACTCCGCAAAAGGGGTTGAGGAACGCACAATTAAACTAATGGAAGTGACTCGCTTACGTGATACGCCAATCATCACCTTCATGAACAAACTCGACCGCGATATTCGCGATCCGATGGAATTGTTAGATGAAGTGGAAAATATTCTGAAAATTCGTTGTGCGCCAATTACATGGCCGATTGGTTGCGGAAAATTATTTAAAGGCGTTTATCATATCGCTAAAGATGAAACCTATCTTTATCAATCCGGTCAAGGTTCAACCATTCAAGAAGTTCGCATTGTCAAAGGTTTAAATAGCCCAGAATTAGATGCCGCGGTTGGCGATGATTTAGCACAACAACTTCGCGATGAATTGGAATTAGTGCAAGGCGCAAGTAACGAATTTGAACATGATGCTTTTATTAAAGGTGAACTTACGCCGGTATTTTTCGGGACAGCATTAGGTAACTTTGGCGTGGATCATTTCCTTGATGGTTTAACACAATGGGCGCCAAAACCACAATCTCGTCAAGCAGATACAAGAACCGTTGAAAGTTCAGAAGAAAAATTTAGTGGTTTCGTATTTAAAATTCAAGCTAATATGGATCCAAAACACCGCGACCGAGTTGCATTTATGCGTGTGGTTTCGGGCAAATATGAAAAAGGCATGAAATTAAAACATGTTCGAATTGGTAAAGATGTGGTGATTTCTGATGCGCTTACCTTTATGGCTGGTGACCGTGCTCACGCCGAAGAAGCTTACGCTGGTGATATTATTGGTTTACATAATCACGGCACGATCCAAATTGGCGATACCTTTACGCAAGGCGAAACCTTGAAATTTACGGGTATTCCAAACTTTGCTCCTGAGCTATTCCGCCGCATTCGGTTGAGAGATCCACTCAAACAAAAACAATTACTTAAAGGTTTAGTACAACTTTCAGAAGAAGGTGCAGTGCAGGTATTCCGCCCATTAATGAACAACGATTTAATTGTAGGTGCGGTGGGTGTCTTGCAGTTTGATGTGGTGGTTTCTCGTCTAAAAACTGAATATAACGTAGAAGCGATTTATGAAAATGTGAACGTTGCAACCGCACGCTGGGTGGAATGTGCCGATGCGAAAAAATTCGAAGAATTTAAGCGCAAAAATGAGCAAAATTTAGCTTTGGATGGTGGAGATAACTTAACCTATATTGCGCCAACAATGGTAAATCTGAATTTAGCTCAAGAACGTTATCCTGATGTCGTTTTTTACAAAACTCGTGAACATTAAAACGACAAAGTGCGGTGAAATTTCACCGCACTTTTCCAGAAAAAAAGCGTTGAAATTTAATTCAACGCTTTTCTTTTATTTAGAGACTTTTTCTTGTCTTAATCGCCAAAGTTGATAAACATTCACAACAGCTAAAAATGCATTTAATAATGCTACAGGATAAGCCGAGATAATTACGCTATAGATGACAAATAAAATTGCGCCAATGCTGTTCACTACGCGTAAATGTACGATAGATTTAAACAAAAACGATACTGCAACAAAAAAGGTTGCGATATAACCCAATAATTCAACTAAATTCAACTCCATAATTCTATTCTCTCCGATTAAAAATAAAAACGGGCGTCATGATAAAAGATTTTTAAAATAAGGAAAAGATCAGAAAAAAAAGCAACCGATTGCAAGATAAAATTATTTTACCTTACAAAGAATAAAGGTATTTTTATCATCATGAGCAAATAAAAAGCCGGGACGAGTGCGCACATCTAAAATCTTGGGAAGCTTATCCAATTTGTGGGAATTAGATAACATTAGCTCGCCCAACCCGCACTTTGTCACCGGCTAAACTCTTTTAGCAATCTAGATGATCGTACTATGAACAATAAAAGAATTTAATAAAACGAGGTTCTATCTTTTGTAATAGCTAGAATTCCAATTTCTACCATTCTAGAAATTGGATTGATTATAAACCATAAAGTAACTTTAGATTCAAGAGGATTATAAAGAAATCAAAGCTATGATTTTATTCTAAATAAAGACAAGTTGTACTAAAAGCATATAGAAAAGCGTACCCACCGCAATAGATAGAAACATATTTTTCTTCCAAAAATGCAGCCCTAGCACCACTATGCCTGCAAGAAAATCAGGGATACCATGATAACCAGTTAAAACATCAATATTCTTATAGCAATAAACTACAAGCATACCAAACATAGCTGGAGGTAAAACTTTCCCAAGATAGCGAATATATTGTGGAATCGGACGATTAGCTGGGAAGACAAAAAATGGCAATAAGCGCGTAAATTGCACAGTAAGCACACAAATTCCAATCGTCATAATCTGTTCTGTGAGTGTCATTTTAGCGACTCCAATTTTGTATCTAATTTAGGCCCACGCATAGTTAGAATTAACCAGATACCAATTAATGTTGGAATTAAGAAATATTCTTTGCCTACAATCAGTAAAAAAGCCAATGCAATCCCTAAGCCCAATAGAGAGCTTTCATGAGATTTTTCCTTTATCCAATTTTCTGCAAAAATGACTAAGAAAAGAGCGGTCATCGAGAATTCCACACCTTTTAAATCAAAAGGTAAAACAGAGCCAAATAAGTTACCAATTGCAGCACCAACCACCCAATAAATATGCAAATATAAGCTGACAAAAAACATATACCAACCTTTATCTAAGTGAGGTGGAATTTTGGCCATATAATTTAGAGAAAAGGATTCATCTACAAGGGTAGTAATTAGATACCAACGTTTATGACCAATGTATACGCCATATTTTTCTAACATTGATATGCCATAGAAAATCTGACGAGTACTGATCATCAAGGTAATTAATAACACACTGATTGGAGAAAAAGGCGCGATAAGCGCTCCAGCAGCAATAAACTCAACAGAACCAGCATAAATAAGTAAAGCCATCAAAGTAGGATATAAAAATCCGAAACCCAGTGCCTTCATATAAATACCATATGCCACACCAAGAAATAAAAATCCGGCAATCATTGGCGCACTATAAGGAAAAGCAGCTTTAGCCGCCGCACTAATTGGGTGAGGCTGCTGATTTTGTAGAGAAAAATTCATTTATTACTTCTATAAATCTAAAACAGATAGCCCAGGTAAAGTTGAAAAACTTTGAGCTTTTACGGTTTGATAAAAATCTTCTAAATAAGAAAGGGATTCATCTTCTTTGCGAATAGCCGCATATAGATTGCTATATAAACCTTCTTTTGTGACTTTTCTTGCCACAACATAACCCTTTTCCAAATAAGGCAACGCAGCCCAATAAGGGATAGTCGCAATGCCACGACGGCTCGCCACTAATTGAATCATAGCAATAGTCAATTCAGTTGTGCGGCGAGTAGGATTAATGCCTTTTGGTTTAAGCACTTTACGCAATAGATCTAACATATCATCAGGAACAGGGTAAGTTACCCAGGTTTCATCTGCAAAATCTTGCGCATCCCAAATGTCTTTTTCTGCTAAAGGGTGATCTTTTGAGCAAATCCCAACCATCTCATAAGAAAAGAGCGGTTTAAAAATGACATCATCATTATGCTCTACTTCTGATACTATCGCCCAATCTGCTCGGTGAGAAAGCAATAAACCAACAGGATCCGTATGAAAACCAGATACAATATCCAACTCAACTAGCCCCCAATGCCGACGAAATTCGTCCATAGCAGGCATTAACCAATCAAAACAAGTATGACATTCCACAGCTATGCGAAGCTGACCCGCATCTCCATGTTTAACCCTAGCAAGATCACGTTCAGCATCTACGACTTTTGGCATCACTTCATTAGCAAGACGAATTAAACGCTCTCCCGCCGAAGTAAAACGAAGTGGATTACTTTTACGCTCAAACAAAGGCAAACCAAACTGTTCTTCTATTAATTTAATTTGGTGAGAAAGGGCTGATTGGGTTAAATATACTCGCTTTGCAGCTAAAGAAACGCTCCCTGTCTCTTTTAAGGCCAATAAAGTTTTAAGATGTCTAAATTCTAGAAAGGTTGGTTTCATTAAAAATATTCATACAAAATAGAAAATTAGATGATAGATATAATACCTTAAAATACGAAATATTCGAATTAATATTATATAGAAAAAACAAAAACCCCATATCTTTCGACACGGGGT
>NZ_JH591082.1:138471-238106 GCF_000242295.1 Haemophilus sp. oral taxon 851 str. F0397 | reverse complement strand
TTTAAAAAAATGATCTTTTGATGGAAATATAAACATTTTATCAAAAAGTGTGGTTAGAATAGTCAAACTTTTATTACTATTATTTCTTACGCAATGAAACTTCGCCACCATTAAACATCTGGATTTTATTGCCACATAATACTTTTAGATAACCGCGTTCATCTATGCCTTGTTCAATACCTGAAATAACACCTTGTTCAGTCAGCACATTTACTCCACTATTTGAAAACGCATTATATGATTTCCACGCTTGTTGAAATTCATCATTAATACCATTTTTCTCAAAGATATTTAAACGTGTATATATATGTTCTATGAGTTTGGCTAATAAGGTTTGTCGATCTACATCAGGATCAATTTCACATACTTCCGCATAAGGCTGACTAATTTCCGTTTGTTTTGGCAACGACACATTAATACCTATGCCAATCACTAAATTGAGCATGCCATTTTTATGGTTAGCGATTTCAACCAAAATTCCACCTAACTTTCTCCCATCAAACAAAATATCATTTGGCCATTTCACTTGCACATTTAGTACCTCTGCAATCGCCAAACCGATGACTAAACTTAAACCCTCAATTGATTTTTTAGGATCAAATGCCCAATAAAAACTAAACATAATTTGCCCAGCAAAAGGCGATAACCATTGACGACCACGCCGACCGCGTCCTGCAGTTTGATATTCAGCCACACAAAGATCACCTTTTTTTAAGGAAGGAATATTTTGTAATATCCATTCATTTGTAGAGGAAATAATCGGCTGATAATGGATACTATAAGGAAAAAGTGCGGTTGAAATTTGCTGAGGATTTAATAAAGGAAGACTAGGCACTAAGCAATAATTTTGGCCATCAACGACAATTTCCAAGCCTAGCTCACGTAATTGTTTAATGTCCTCTTCAATATCTGGAGAAAACTTTTCCAATTCAAACCGCACTTTCGGCTGACAATCAGATAAGTATGTCAATAAAGCGAAATTCATCATTTATTCCTTGTAGCAAACGGAGCGAAAATCATAGCACAAATCCAAAAATTTCGTTTTCAAAATCAAGTAAAATCTGTATAATCCCACCGCAATATTTTTTAACTTCAACTTAGCGAGAATATTGCAATGTCATTACGCATTAAACAAGAAGCCCTTACTTTTGACGATGTTCTACTCGTCCCAGCACATTCAACAGTGCTTCCAAATACAGCCAATCTTTCAACCAAACTCACTAAAGAAATTAATTTGAATATTCCTATGCTTTCAGCAGCAATGGATACCGTAACCGAAACCAAACTTGCGATCTCTTTAGCGCAAGAAGGTGGAATCGGCTTTATTCATAAAAATATGACCATTGAACGCCAAGCGGATCGCGTGCGTAAAGTGAAAAAATTCGAAAGTGGTATCGTTTCTGAACCAGTAACTGTTTCACCAAATTTAACGCTTGCCGAACTTGCTGAAATGGTGAAGAAAAACGGTTTCGCTGGCTACCCTGTTGTAGATAGTGAAAATAACCTAATCGGTATCATTACTGGACGCGACACCCGTTTCGTAAAGGATTTGAGCAAAACTGTTTCACAGGTAATGACGAAAAAAGAAGACTTGGTGACAGTAAAAGAAGGGGCGAGTCGCGAAGAAATTTTGGAATTAATGCATAAACACCGAGTTGAAAAAGTATTAGTGGTTAATGATAGTTTCAAACTTAAAGGCATGATTACCGTTAAAGACTTCCAAAAAGCAGAACAAAAACCAAATGCATGCAAAGATGAATTCGGTCGTTTACGCGTGGGTGCCGCTGTAGGAGCAGGCCCAGGTAACGAAGAACGCATTGATGCATTAGTAAAAGCGGGCGTAGATGTATTGTTAATCGACTCTTCTCACGGTCATTCAGAAGGCGTATTACAACGCGTTCGTGAAACTCGAGCAAAATATCCAAATTTGCCTATCGTTGCGGGTAACGTAGCGACTGCTGAAGGTGCTATCGCACTTGCAGACGCAGGCGCAAGCGCAGTGAAAGTAGGTATTGGCCCTGGTTCAATTTGTACAACGCGTATTGTAACAGGTGTAGGTGTTCCACAAATCACCGCTATCGCAGATGCAGCGGCAGCATTAAAAGCTCGTGGTATTCCAGTTATCGCCGACGGTGGTATTCGTTTCTCAGGTGATATTGCAAAAGCTATCGCTGCAGGCGCAAGCTGTGTAATGGTTGGTTCTATGTTCGCAGGTACTGAAGAAGCACCAGGCGAAATCGAACTTTATCAAGGTCGTGCCTTTAAATCTTACCGAGGTATGGGTTCATTAGGTGCCATGGCGAAAGGTTCATCAGACCGTTACTTCCAATCAGATAACGCTGCAGATAAACTCGTACCAGAAGGTATCGAAGGTCGTATTCCATACAAAGGTTACTTAAAAGAAATCATCCACCAACAAATGGGTGGCTTACGTTCTTGCATGGGCTTAACTGGCTGCGCAACCATCGAAGAATTACGCACAAAAGCAGAATTCGTTCGAATCAGTGGTGCTGGTATTAAAGAATCTCACGTTCACGATGTGACGATTACGAAAGAAGCGCCTAACTACCGTATGGGCTAACCGTTGGGTGGGGAGATTGGAAAATTTATCGAACAATTATCCCCCTTTTACTGTTTTAAAATACGATTAGATATTAAGGATTGTTTATGCTTACATTACAAATCATTTTAGGCGTTTTAGGTGTAGCAATAATTTGTTATCTATTATTTATTTCATTTAGAAAGATTTTTAGAATTTACTGGATGAATTTTAAATTCGACATTTTTTCTAAAAAGATTTTTATTATTGAAGCTATCATAGGAATTTTATTCTTATTTGGAATAAGTATCGCTGAAGCGACTATTGATAAATGGAATGGATACATCCTTTGTATATTATCGGCTTTTGTTTTTATTGGATTGCTATTTCACATCTATAAAAAAACAAACTTTAAATATATGTTATTAGCAATTCCAATTATTGGAATTATCTTACCATTTTTGGCAATAATCGCATTATTTATAATCCTCCGCTGGCTCCTTTCAATATTTGGGATCGACGTTGATGAATATATTATTGCTAAACGATACTATTAATATTTAATAAATTGAGAAAAACAATGACAAACATTCACCACCACAAAATCCTAATCCTCGACTTCGGTTCACAATATACTCAACTAATTGCTCGTCGTGTGCGTGAAATCGGTGTGTACTGCGAACTTTGGGCGTGGGATGTAACCGAACAACAAATTCGTGAATTTGCTCCAACGGGTATTATTCTTTCTGGTGGTCCTGAAAGCACCACCGAAGAAAACAGCCCGCGTGCACCTGAATACGTATTTAATGCAGGGGTGCCAGTGTTGGGCATTTGCTACGGTATGCAAACTATGGCAATGCAACTTGGCGGTTTAACCGAAACGTCTGATCACAGAGAGTTCGGCTATGCTTCAGTTTCTCTTGAAAATTCCACCGCACTTTTTGCAAATCTTAATGATAACTTGACAGCAAATGAGCTGACTTTAGATGTTTGGATGAGCCATGGAGATAAAGTCACTCGTTTACCTCAAAATTTCCAAGTAACAGGTACGACTCCAACCTGCCCAATTGCAGCAATGTCTGACGAAAATCGTCGTTTCTACGGTGTACAATTCCATCCAGAAGTAACCCACACCAAAAAAGGTTTAGAATTATTAACTAATTTTGTTGTGAATATCTGTGGTTGCGAAACTAAATGGACAGCTGAAAACATCATTGAAGATGCCGTTGCTCGCATTAAAGAGCAAGTGGGCGATGATGAAGTGATTTTAGGCTTATCTGGTGGCGTGGACTCTTCTGTGGTTGCATTACTTTTACACCGTGCTATCGGCAAAAACTTACACTGCGTATTCGTCGATAACGGCTTACTCCGCTTACACGAAGGCGATCAAGTCATGGAAATGTTTGGCGATAAATTCGGTTTAAATATTACCCGTGTTGATGCTGAAAGCCGTTTCTTAGGCGAACTTGCAGGCGTATCGGATCCTGAAGCGAAACGTAAAATTATCGGTAAAGTGTTCGTTGATGTATTTGATGATGAATCGAAAAAACTCACTAATGTGAAATGGTTGGCACAAGGCACGATCTACCCTGATGTCATCGAATCTGCAGCAAGCAAAACCGGTAAAGCACATGTGATTAAATCACACCACAACGTAGGTGGTTTACCAGACTATATGAAACTTGGCTTAGTTGAACCATTACGTGAATTGTTTAAAGATGAAGTACGTAAAATCGGTTTAGCATTAGGCTTACCGGATGAAATGATCAACCGTCACCCATTCCCAGGCCCGGGTTTAGGCGTGCGTGTATTAGGCGAAGTAAAAAAGGAATACTGCGATTTATTACGCCGTGCGGATACAATCTTTATCGAAGAATTACGCAATAGCGGTTGGTATGAAAAAACCAGCCAAGCCTTCAGCGTATTCTTACCAGTAAAATCTGTCGGTGTAATGGGCGATGGCCGTAAATACGATTGGGTTATCTCACTACGTGCGGTAGAAACAATCGATTTTATGACCGCACATTGGGCTCATTTACCTTATGATTTATTAGGCAAAGTGTCTAACCGCATTATCAACGAAGTGAATGGCATTTCCCGAGTGGTGTATGACATCAGCGGAAAACCACCCGCAACAATCGAGTGGGAATAAAAAATCACTTTTTCAGATACTTTTTAAGTATTTCAGTAGCGTTAATAAGTGCGGTTAATTTTCACCGCACTTTATTTTTGTTTAAAAGCCCTTCTATGCCAATCACAATGAGACTTAACCAAATAGGCACATAAGTAAAATAGTCACTTGTGGTTATTTGATTATCTAGCACAAAGACAGCTATTAAAAAAAGCAATATGGGTTCGATATAACTCAATACCGCAAAAATACTGACTGGAATTTGTTGGCTTGATTTTAAGTTGGCTGAAAGCGAAATCGCACTCACTATACCAAGTGCTGGTAGCAATAACCAATAACGATATTCTTGCGTAACCAAAGAAAGTGTATCGCTTTGAGAAAGAATATAAATAAAACAAGGAATCGAAATTAAAATAATATCCAATGTAATTCCTTGTAGAGCAGGGATTTTCATTAATTTACGGCTTAGATAATAAAATGGATAAACCGTACAAACCCACAAGCTTGTCCATGAAAAACTTTGAGTGTGCCATAATTCATGTGCAACACCGCAGGCAGCCAGTAAAAGCGCGATTTTCTGAATAAGTGATAAGCGTTCTTTTAACCAAGTCCATCCTAAAACAGCCATAATCAGCGGAAAAAGGAAATATCCCATAGCAATATTTATCCCTTCACCATTCAGCGGTGCCCACATAAAGAGCCAAAATTGACTTCCCGCATCTAATGTCCCCAGTAAAAATAAAACCCAACGCGTCCAACTTTTTCCTAAAGTTGTCGTGATAAGAGACAAAAGAGAGCGACAACCAATAGTCGGGAATAAAATTAAAAGTAGCCCAAAGATCATGGTTAACATACGCCACGCAAACACATCCGTTCCACTAAGTGGTTGGAGCCATATGCTAAATAAATATAATATGCCAAATAAACATTGTGAAAAAATGCACAATAATACGCCTTGAGTGACTACTTTCATCTTGAACCTCATCTCATCAATATGATTATTATAAAAGCCCAAGACAATAAAAAATCTCAACTTTATTTTTATTGTGATAATATTTTTCTCAATGGTTACACTTTTGAGAAATTATCTTATGCAAACACTGGACAAATTAGATCGTAATATTTTGAATGTATTACAACAAGATGCCATGATTCCGTTAAAAGAACTGTCAGAAAAAGTGAATAGTTCCGTTGCAACCTGTCAACGACGTGTACAAGCATTAACTGATTCGGGAGTTATTACAAAACGAGTTGCAGTCGTTTCCCCAAAAGCCGTTGGGCGTACGATTAGCGTGTTTGTCATGGTCGAAATGGATAATCAACACTCTTATTATCAAGAGCAATTTGAACGAAAAATGCGTCAAGAAGACGAAGTCGTGAGCTGTTACGAAATTTCAGGGGACTATGATTTTATGTTGCTACTCCATGCAAAAGATATGGAAAGCTATCACTCATTCACACGTCGAGTATTGACTGGCGAATTTCATGTAAGAACTTATAAAAGTTTATTTGTAATGAATTTTACCAAAGCAGATAGTGGAATTATCTTATAGAACAAGTGCGGTAAATTTTTACCGCACTTTGTGTATGATTAACTTAGTTTTGTCGTCTGTTTTAAGAATAAATACCCAAGCGTTGCCGAAACCGTTGAACCGAGTAAGATTCCTAAACGAGAAAGCGTATTGACACTTTCTCCAGCATCCGCATCAAAAGCAAGGCTTGCTAAGAACATTGACATCGTAAAGCCGATACCACATAAAACCGCTACGGCAAAAATTTGTTTAAAATTGATTCCATCTGGTAATTTAGCTAATCCCAACTTAACGGAAATATAACTAAATCCGAAAACGCCGACTGGTTTACCAATAATTAAACCGCACGCGATAGCCAATAATAATGGCGATGAAATCATACTCACATCAATACCGTCAAAACTAACACCTGCATTGGCAAATGCAAAGAGCGGTAAAATAACGAAGGATGACCAAGGCGCTAGAATATGCTCAAAATCGTGTAATGGTCGTTCACCTTTTTTACCTTTTAATGGAATGCAAAAACCAATAATCACACCAGCCAACGTCGCATGAACACCAGATTTTAAAACAGATGCCCATAAAATTGCCCCTATCACCATGTAGGCACAAAGCGCGCTAACTCTAAAGCGGTTTAATAAAACCAAAGTCAAAATCGAAATACCAGAGAAAATTAGAGCCTGCACACTTAATTCATGAGAGAAGAACAGGGCAATTACAACAATCGCGCCTAAGTCATCAATAATAGCGAGTGCGAGTAAAAAAATCTTGAGAGGCAATGGCACTTGCTTGCTCAATAATGCCATGATGCCAAGCGCAAAAGCGATATCTGTCGCCATAGGAATAGCCCAGCCGTTTGCAAGGCTAAGCTCCTGTTTTGCAATAAACCAATAAACCAATGCGGGCACGATCATTCCACCCACCGCAGCAATTGCAGGGAAAATAGCTTGTTGGTAGGAAGAAAGTGCGCCTTCGAATAATTCTTTTTTAACTTCCATTCCCACTAACACAAAAAACACCGCCATAAAACCATCGTTAATCCAGTGGATTAAGGTTTTATTAATAGAGAAACTGCCAATTTGCAAACTGACTGGCAAATTCAAAAAATCATTATATTGATTGCTCAATGGCGAATTAGCCAGCAACATCGCTACGGCAGCAGAAAAAAGCAACAAAATACCACCAGCAGATTCTAATTTTAAAAAGCGTTGAATCAGTTGTACCACACAAACTCCTTCCAAAAATAAATAACAAAAAATTAACAGAGGCTGAATCCTAGCATATTTTTGCCCTCAAAGGGAAAAGTGCGGTGGATTTTGCAGGGATTTTTATCGAATTGTCGATAAGATTCTTCATATTGTGACGAAATTCACATTTTTAGTTTTACAGAATAGGGATTTTCTACACTTTGTAGTAGAATGCAGGCCTTTTTATTTTTAGAGTCAAAAAATTATGTTTTCACGTAAAGATATTATCGTTTTAGGAATGATGATCTTCGCCTTATTTTTAGGCGCAGGTAACATCATTTTTCCTCCAATGGAAGGCTTCACTGCAGGACAGCATTGGGCAGGCGCATCCTTCGGTTTTGTATTAACCGGCGTTTTAATGCCTTTTATTACACTTGTTATTGTATCAATTTTAGGTCGTGGTGAAGAACTCACGAAAGATTTACCTAAATGGGCGGGTACAGGTTTTCTCGTTATACTTTATCTAACCATTGGCTCCACCTTTGCAATGCCACGTATCACAAATGTTGCTTACGAAATGGCCTGGTTACCTTTAGGCTTAGTAGAAGATGATGCGAGTGTTCGTTTCCTGTTTTCGCTCATTTTTAACTTAATCGCGATGGGCTTTATGATTCGCCCAAATACCATTATTTCAAGTGTTGGTAAATTCATGACACCGGCATTGCTTGTGTTATTAGTTGCTGTAGCCGTCACTGTCTTTATTTCACCTTTGTCTGAAATTCAAGCGCCAAGTAAAGCGTATGAAAATAGCCATTCTTTATTAATCGGCTTAATCAGTGGTTATCAAACAATGGACGTACTCGCAGCTATTGCTTTCGGTGGAATCGTCGCTCGCGCACTTGCAGCAAAAAATGTAACTCAACCTAAAGACATCGTTAAATACACTATCTCAGCTGGATTTGTTTCAGTCATCTTACTTGCAGGTTTATATTTTTCGCTTTTCTATCTAGGCGCGACTAGTGCTGCAGTTGCAGAAGGTGCAACTAATGGCGGACAAATTTTCTCTCGTTATGTAAATGTCTTATTCGGTTCTGCTGGAACTTGGATTATGGCTGGTATTATTGTATTAGCGAGCTTAACAACCCTTGTTGGTGTAACGAGTGCTGCCGCTGACTATTTTTCAAAATTCTCTGTGCGTTTTTCTTATCCGTTTTGGGCCGCACTTTTTACCGCAATGACAATAACTGTTTCACAATATGGTTTAACGGATCTACTTCGCATAACGATCCCTGCTTTGTTATTAATTTATCCGGTGGCTATTGTGCTTGTATTATTGCAATTCTTACGCAAAAAACTTCCATCAATAAAATTTACATACAACAGCACATTAATCGTAACTGTTTGTTTTAGTTTATGTGACAGCTTAAATAACGTTAAAATGTTACCAGAAAGCATTAATTCATTATTGGAGCACTTCCCTCTTTCATCTGAAGGAATGGCTTGGTTGGTTCCGACTTTAGTGATGTTAGTTACAAGCATTTTAATTGGAAAAGCATTGCCTAAAGCAGGTCATTAATATTCAAATTAAAACTAATCTTCATCAGCTGCCATCAAACATGGGACTATATAACCACTGTTTGATGGTTGATTTTTTATTCCAATTTAGAAACCTCGCCCTAAAAAATACAAAATAAAAAGGACTGAATCCGATAAATATCGTCATCAGTCCTTAAAGCTAGTATTTATTTTGCTCTAAATTTCTACCGCACTTCTACCAAGTAAAGCCGACTTTTAATGAAGCAAATTTCTGTGGTGCGACATCAGAGCCCTTAAGCATCCCAATATTCGTGCTTATATTCCACTGTTTCATCTGAGCACTAAAACCAAGTTCATGAGTAAAATAACGTCCAAATTGTTGTTTTAATGCGACATCATTGACGCTTAATACACCCTCAATGGCAAGTTTTCGTTGAGTGGCATCATAATAATTGCTTGAGAAACTTGGGGTGAATTTTACACCATTTATATCAAACGTTTTATCTAACATTACACCAGCACGGTAAGTCGTTAAATGTAACGTTTTACTGTTGATATTTGCACCGTCTAATTGGTAGTTTGTGCTAGATAGACGGTGGTAGCGCATACCAACCGAAGGTATGACGTTAATTCCCCAGTCCAAAGAAGCCCCAATATTTCCGCCTGCACTCAAAATATTACGGTGGAACGTTTTGTTTTCTTCGTCAAATTTTACATTGTTACGGCTGCGTCCATAGCCTAAGTCAAAACTTGTGAAGACGCCATTATTCCACTCGCCTTTAACAAAACTATTTATGCCAGTTAGTCGGCTTGTACCCGATACATTTTCATCAAACTCATTATTCGCACGAGAATGAGAAAGTACCGCACCAATTTGCATATTCGAATTTAATCTCTGAGCCACACCAATTTGAGTCAAAGTTAAATTTTGCTTATATGGACGGTTGTAGTCAGATCGATAAGTTTTCTGACTTGCTTCCGTATTCACCCAAACATTCGATTTATCTTGGCTTAATAAATGACGATCTAAGTTTCGTCCAATTTGTAATACCGAATTCACATTTGCAGAAAGCTCTGATAAAGCCGTATTGGAATAACGACTAATCAGTTGAGCTTGCACTGGCAGAGCAACAGTCAAAGATTGAGAACTTAAAAATTGCTGAATTTCCTGCTCAGTTTGATAAGCCTTTTCAAGGCTATTCAGTAATGCCAATACCGCCTCATTCAAGGAAACTTGCGCAGAATTAACCGCACTTTGATTGCCAGAGGTTTGAGCGTTAATTAAAGTTTGTTGAGCTGATTCAACACCTGTAATGTTTGCATCAATTTCCGCTTCAAATGCAGTAATGTTACTTTCATCGGCTACTTTTGCGACTTTACGACAAATATCAGAAGAAAGCCCTTGTGACTCACAAATCTGGTGAGTACGAGCAATACTACTTGATAACCCAGCTTGTAGTCGATTTACTTCCATCAATAAACTATCTTGACTAGACTCAAGCGAGCGAAGTTCTGATTGTGTTTGGTTTACTAAATTCAACAATTGTTGTACTTTCTTCAGATTATTTTGTGACTGATTATTTAAATTGTTGTATTCATTACGTTGTCTCTCCAATTTTGAGCGTAATGCTGTAAATTGATTATATAGAGAACGACGTTTAATAAAACGGATGCGCGCAGTACGATTATATTCAGAAATTAAATTGTTATAGCTATTGCTAATATTGCGAACATCTGCCAATACACGTTCTGCCTGATTTTGTTCTATTTTATTTCGAGCAATCGCTTCGGAATATTCACGCTGTAATCTATCTAATTCTTTTTCTTTACTGATTAACGCTTGATGAACAGAGTTAAAATCACGTCGGCTATTCGCTACTAAATCTGAACTACTTCTAAAATGTAATTCTGAATCACGTAATGGATTATACAGGCGATAGTCATTATTAAAATTTGCTAAAATGTAACGATAAGCACCTAAATCAACAAACCCATTTTCTAAAGCAAAACGTACATTTTGCGATTTTTGATTGGCATGATTCAGTTTTACCAAACTTAATGGATTTACATCTTTAGGTTCTAAACCTGTATTTTTTACAGAAAGTAAATGGTCTCCAAATGCTAAACCATTGACGACAATATTATCACCACGGTGTTCAGCAACATCAGTTAAAAAGCGAAAATGCCCATTACCTTTTAATTCACCATTAATAACTAACTGATTAACTTTGAACCAACCTTTATGATTAGGTTTAATCTCATCATATTGGCTATTTAAAGTAATTTGACTATTTGGAGAAAGAGATAAGTTACCCACTACACTATTATTATTTAATGTCCACTCACTGAATGGCTGTAAATTAACTTGTGTTGCAGCTCCAACAGAGTTAATCCGTCCTATTAAATGAGTCTTACCTAAAATAAATTGGCTTTGATGTTCCAATGAAACATTACCGTATACAGTTGTGACAGGTAAGCGATTAAATGCAGTTTGAGAAATAATTGCATTTTCCGAACATTGAGTTTTTCCACTATAACTTGCTCGTATACATTCATCAGATTTCCCTTGAACAAAACCTAATTGAATTTTAGCTTGATGACGAGCGTTAAAATTACCCTCTAATGAACTTACATTGCGGCTACTCTCTAACATTGCAGTTCCAGCCACATCAAACTCATTAGCTTTAAATTTACGATTAATCCAATTATCTTCTTCAATTACTTCTTTGTTATTGAGGTGATCATAGGCATGCGGGACGGGAACACCAGATAATAACAATTTGCCATTTTCTACATAAATATTACCGTTAAGATTGGCTCCGCCAGTTAAGACCCAAGTGCTATTTGCATTTTGAGGACGATAAGAGATCGATAATTTACCGTTATAACGCGAACTATTATCTTCGCCCAAAAAACCACTGAATGTATCTAAATATTTTTGGCCATTAGCTTTGGCTAATACTTTTTGGATGGCGGCAGATTTAGTATTACCTAAGAATTCCCAATCATTTGTTGTTTCCATATCCCAAGGAAAATAAGCACGTGGATTTTTTCCTTCTTTTAGGCGGAAATAATCTAACCGGTTATTTCTATAATTATTTTTGTATTCATAAATAGCTAATGATGATGTAGGTTCTTGTCCCCATTTTACCCATTCAATATTTTGTTCACTAAGAACATCTCGACCAATAATGTGAATGTCGGCAGATTGAGTGCGGTTATTATTAACAATCTTTGCACCATCATCTGCATTTTGAATTCGATGGAAAGTCAGATTATTTCCATTTACATCTAAACGTCCCCCACGGAAGCCAAAATAAATGTTATCTGGATTAACCTGTTTGTTATTTGCCAGTACAACAGTTGCCCGTCCACTAGTTATTCCGACTTGATTAAAGGCCTGTTGCTGTCCATTAAGCATTTTTTGAGCAAGAACAACTGTGCCATCCCCTACACTAATATCGCCTAGATTTTTACCTTGACCATCAATATATAGCGTACCTGTTCCCAATTTTGACAGACGGTCATTAATAGGATTTTTTACTCGCCAATGAACAGTTTTATCACCATTCACCACAATGCCTGCCCCAAGCCAAGTATAATCATTGTTATCAGCCTGAACGGTCATATTCTGATTAAAATGTAACGCTCCTGCCCCCTGATTAATATTGTTTTTCAATATCAATGTTGAACCTTCTCCGCCTTGGAAATGAATTGTCTTACCATTTTCTAATGAAGGGCGAAATTGGTTATTATCCTGAGATTTCTTAGTCAAGTCAGCAACTGGTAAGGTAATATTCTGATTACCAACTTGTAAAATACTTATTCCATTATTCTTATTATCCCAAGTTATTCTGTTTGCATTTAGCTGGACGGTTGTTTCATCATCCTTAAATGCTTTGTTGATAGTATCAGGTTGAATAATTGTATAAATATTATTTGAACCATCATAACCTGCATAAGTTGATAATACTCCGACCAATACCCAACCTTGCGCTTTCACATCATAGGCTAAAAGCGCAGAACCACTATCGCCTGGCAAGCCATAGGTTCCTAACGAATCATAAAGATCACCGTTAAATAGCACCCAATTGTCCATTGAACTATTCGGTTTAAGAGGCATACCACCAGTAAGATAATTATATGCGGATGTTAAAGATATTTTTTCCTTACCATCTTTACTACGTAAATATTGACGCCCAGATCCTACACGCACAAAGTACGGGTAACGATTTTTATCTAAAAAAGCACCATTATGCGGTCCTGTTTTTTTAGCATTATCAAAAGCAATATTATTTAACGAAATTGGCGCAATCTCGGTTACCAATTTATGTAAACGTGGTGCATGAAAATCAAGGGTAGGGTGATTATTACGTTCTGTAATAAGATAATTAAAGTGATGATTATCTGTATTGTTGCTATTTTCACCAAATTGCACTGAACCATAACCTAAGTTATGCTTTACGCTGGCAATGTATTGAGGATTAAATAAGGTCGCAACGCCGCTTACCCGACTAGCCACGTGTAAGTCAGGCATAGCCCAATGGGGTAACATAGTTGAAACCTGCTGGCCCTGTTTATTAAAAATTGGAATATTCGTCGCCCCCACTGAAAATACGCCTTTATTTTCGGCAAAATCACGGAAGTATTGATAATCCACATCACTGCGAACCATGGACGCTTGAACATTTGAACCAGCTAAAGCAAGGCTTAACGCTAATAGAGTTGGACGAAAAAAACGAATTTGATGCATAAAGTTTCCTCATAAAATAGGAGATTCTTACACTAATCTTTAGAGAAAATAAAATCGAGTGAAGTACAGTAAAGTACTGCAAAATTTTTGAAATTATCCTACGATAGTAATAGATTTGAAGCAATAATGCACACAAATAAGTCAATTCACTTATGTAAAATAATTTGATTGCTCTTTTATTAAACAATAAGTAATCTTTTACCGTTCAAAGAATGCTTTATCCTTCAACACTCTTAAAGGCTGCATATCACTATTTCCCATGATGACACGGCTCGAATCAGAACGTAGGCAAGTGCCACCATAATGCCCTCCCACGGTAAAAGTACAGATTTGCAAATATTGGTCTTCCACTTGTGGTAAGCACCAAAGTTGTTGATAAATACTATCTTGCTGACCAAACTGTCCATCAGTTGTGTCTAGCATGGAATTATTTTCACCAATCAATTTAACGTTATCACCTCGGCGACCTGCAATTGGTTTTTGTGCGTAGCCGTTTTGGATTAAGTTTGGTGTGATATAAAAACTTGCCTCTAACAAATAACGATGATTAGGGAATAAAGACCAAAGCACAGGCAAAATCGCTTTATTGCTTGGAATTGCCGTCCAAAGCGGTTCATAAACCAATACTTCTGGGCGAAGTAGTACGTCAATTAACCGCACTTTATCTTCAGGATAACCTGTACGAATAGGCGGAGCGACTTCCATTCCGGTTGCATCTTCACGAAGTTGTTCCAGCATGGTTTCCCACGCCCAGGTTTTCCAAACGGTTTGAACTTGGTTATTTTCATCATCAATCAGGCGGCCACGATTATCCCAATGTAAACCCTCCGTGCCATGAATAATTTTGGCTTGGAAGCCTGCTTGTACCAATGCTTGTTGCATAAACATAGCGTGGTAATCTTCTTCATCATCGTGATCTTGCAGAATATGAACTAATTTTGTGGCTTGACTATGTTGCCAACAATCAGCTAACGCATTACGCAAACCATCAGACGGATTTTCCCCCAATACGCCACCAGCTTGTTTTGCCCAGCGATTCATAATATCGCCAGCTTCAGCATGGCAAGAAGCTGAATCTGCATTATATTCATAGACTTTCAAACCTCGTTCACTCATACAGAAATCTAAACGACCTGTAATCGTCTGATAACGGTGATTTTGCCAAGAAAGTCTTAAGCGTGGCCAAAGGAGCTTCGGAATATTGAAATACTGCAACAGGTTATCATCTTTGAGTACTTTGTCTGTCGCATGCAAATACATCAAATGCAGTTCATTAGTGGCGTGAATTAATTCCTGTTGAGCGCTTTCAGACATAGCAAAATAGCGATATTGATCAGAATGACTGACTTTATGCTCGCCCATCGCCTTGATATACGCCGTATCAAATGGCTTATTTTCATTTAACCATTTCCCACTAAATTGACCGTGATTGTCAACATGATGAGCTTGTAACCGAAGTGCGGTTGATTTTGGGAAAGGTTGGGGTTCTGAAAATTCAGTATCGTTTGTTTGAATCATCCAGCCAAGAATTTTAGTATCATCAAAAGTATCTTGTAGAAAATAACCTTGTTCTGAAACAATCATCGGCAATTCACGCGTCCATTGCTGACCACTTGGCAAGCGGGAATGAATCACATTTTGCTCGGCGATTCGGACGCTATCAGGCAACACCTCGGTGATAATTGCTACATGCCCCGTGTGTTTAAATTCGCCCCCTTCTTGCCAAATTAATAAGGAACCTGCTTGAGGTTTACGTTTACAACCATTAGCAAATGCCTGCAAGGGCAACAAAGCATCGTTCACCACTTGGCGTAAAAAACGTAAAGAAAAAATCTCGTACGCCATACCGACATCGGCAAACACAACGCCATGATTGAGATATAAATAACGACGTGCAAATTCCACACACTGCCATTTATAGCCCATATATTCTCGCCCTAGATAACTCCGAAATGCAGCATCATTCGGGAACTCTTTATCATCTGCAGTATTATAATCTGAGGAATAAATTGCCACGCCACCAGGCGCATATCCAAGCAAGCTACCAAAAGGATCGTGGGTAATAATATTGGCTGAACGTTCTGTCATAGTATCTTCCGAGTAAAAAATGAACGCTGTTAGTATAGATCTTTTATTTTCATTACGGAAATCAATAAAATTTTTACCGCACTTTCTTCCTACCAAATTTTTGATTTATCTCATCTTTTCATCAAAACATTCTTTACCATTTAACTTCTTGGATTAAAATGAACGTGCTTTTCGAGTATTCGAGAGTACACAATTTAGTTTAACTTTAGATATCACAAGGGTTTCATTATGAAAGGATCAAAATGGCCTGTGGTTGCAGGTGCTGCACTTGGTATCATCGCTCCACTACTTACTTATAGCGGAAATCCCGGCAACATGGGATTCTGCGCAGCCTGTTTCTTACGCGATACAGCTGGCTCCATTGGCTTACATCAAGCCGCTCCACTTCAATATATTCGCCCCGAACTCATCGGATTAATTTTCGGTGCGTTAGTGAGTGCGTTATTTGCGAAAGAATTTCGTGCTCGTGGTGGTTCATCACCATTCATACGCTTAATTTTAGGCGCATTTGCCATGATTGGCGCCCTAACATTCTTAGGTTGTCCATGGCGTGCATATTTGCGTTTAGGCGGCGGCGATTTATCTGCGATTGCCGGTATTGTTGGTTTATTTGTCGGCGTACTAGGCGGAATTTTCTTTAGCAATCGAGGATTTTCGCTCGGCAAAGCAAAAGAACAAGCTCCTGTTACAGGCTGGATTTCTGTCATTATTGCGGGCTTATTACTTATTGGCGTTATCACACAATTTAGTTTTGGCGAAAGCTTACCGCTTTATTTCTCACAAAAAGGCCCGGGAACACAACATGCATTTTGGGCATTATCTTTAGCAGGCGGGCTAATCATAGGCGTATTAATGCAAAAATCACGTTTCTGCTCAATTGGCGCATTCCGTAATTTCATTCTATTCCGTGATTCTTCCTTATTGAACGGTGTCATCGCTCTAGTGGTATTTGCCGCAATTACAAATGCTTTACTTGGCCAATTCCATTTAGGGTTTGAGCAACAACCTGGTGCACATAATCAATATCTTTGGAACTTCCTCGGCATGGCACTTTGCGGATTATGCTTCGCCCTTGGCGGTGGTTGCCCAGGCAAACATTTGGTTCATCTTGGTGAAGGCGATAATGACTCCGCTATTTTTGTGCTTGGTATGCTTTTAGGTGCAGCCGCTGCACATCGTTTAAGCCTTGCCGCTTCAGGTGCTGGCATTGGTGAATTCACGCCTTACGCTTTAGTTCTTGGATTTATATTCTGCGCCTATATTGGCTTTACCAAAAAATCCGCTTAATTCACTTTCTATCTGCACTCATCACGAGTGCAGATTTTCTTTTTCTTGCATTATCCCCCTTACAGTGTCAAACTCTCCGCACTTTTTAAAACTGTAAAAAATAATGACAAAAAAACGTAAAAACTTAATCAGCCAAGATCCTCATTACAAACGAGAATTGGAAAAATACGGTAATCCAATCCCGAGCCGTGAGTTCATTTTAAGCGTTATTCGAAACAATAATGCGCCGATGAATCGGGATGAAATTTTGACCGCACTTTCCATTCGAAATGAAGATCAAATAGAAGCGATGCGTCGCCGGTTACACGCGATGGAAAATGACGGCCAATTAGTGTTCACCAAACGTAAACGTTATGCCTTACCAGAAAAATTAGATTTATTTAAAGGCACGGTAATTGGTCATCGCGAAGGTTTTGGTTTTTTACAGGTCGATGGCAAAAAGGATGATTTATTCATTCCGAACCATCAAATGCAAAGAGTCATGCATGGGGATTTTGTCTTAGCGCAACCTGCTGGATTAGATCGTCGTGGTCGCCGTGAAGTGCGAATTGTGCGCGTATTAGAAAGTCGTAAAAAACAAATTGTGGGCCGTTTTTTCTTAGAAAACGGTTTTAGCTATGTGGTGCCTGATGACAGCAGAATTGGCCGAGATATACTTGTGCAAAATGAACATCGTAATGGCGCACGAATGGGGCAAGTGGTCGTTGTCGAGTTGCAAGAACGTTCTGCCAGTTTTAACCAACCAATTGGCATAATCACTGAAATTCTAGGCGATAATATGGCGAAAGGAATGGAAGTGGAAATCGCCTTGCGCAACCACGATATTCCCCATAAATTTCCAAGTGCGGTGGAAAAATATGTAAAAAAATTCACTGAAGAAGTACCTGAAGAAGCCAAAAAAGGTCGTGTGGATTTACGCAATTTACCGCTTGTGACTATTGATGGTGAAGATGCGCGTGATTTTGACGATGCTGTTTATTGTGAAAAACATGGAAAAGGCTGGAAACTTTGGGTGGCGATTGCGGATGTCAGTTATTACGTACGTTTACGTTCCGCTTTGGATGTAGAAGCGCATAATCGTGGTAACTCGGTCTATTTTCCGAACCGAGTTGTACCAATGTTACCTGAAATTTTATCGAACGGCTTATGCTCTCTTAACCCACAAGTGGATCGTTTGTGTATGGTATGTGAGATGCAAATTTCTGCCAAAGGTAAGCTCACAGATTATCGTTTTTATGAAGCAGTGATGAATTCTCACGCCCGCCTCACTTATACCAAAGTAGCCAAAATGCTTGAAGGCGATGAGGAATTACGCACTCGTTATTCTGCGCTTGTACCTCATTTAGAAGATCTTTATAAACTCTATCAAGCTTTGCTTGGTGCGCGTCATCAACGTGGTGCGATCGATTTTGAAACCATTGAAACTAAGTTTATTTTCAATGCAATGGGAAGAATTGAGCGTATTGACCCCGTTGTTCGAAATGATGCCCACAAAATCATTGAGGAATGTATGATTCTTGCGAATATCGCAGCAGCCAATTTTATGGAAAAACATAAAGAGCCTGCGTTATATCGTATTCATGCCACCCCGAGCGAAGAAAAATTAACATCTTTCCGCACTTTCTTAAGTGAGTTTGGTTTAACTTTAGAAGGCGGATTAAAACCAATCACAAAAGACTATGCTGCGCTCTTAGAAAAAGTTAAAGAACGACCTGATCATGAACTTATTCAAACAATGTTGCTACGTTCATTAAGCCAAGCTGTCTATCACGCTGATAATATCGGGCACTTTGGTTTGGCTTTGGAAGAGTATGCACACTTTACTTCGCCAATTCGCCGTTATCCAGACTTAACACTTCATCGAGGCATCAAATATTTACTCGCTAAAGAACAAGGCGCAAAACGTAAAACCACCGATACAGGCGGTTATCATTACTCTTTTGATGAAATGGATTCACTTGGCAATCACTGTTCAATGACGGAACGCCGTGCTGACGACGCAACTCGTGAAGTGGCAGATTGGCTGAAATGCGAATATATGCAAGATCATGTTGGCGGTGAATTTAGTGGTGTTATTTCATCTGTGACGGGATTTGGTTTATTTGTACGCTTAGATGATTTATTCATCGATGGTTTAGTCCATATTTCCACCTTAGAAAACGATTATTACCAATTCGATGCAGCAAAACAGCGTTTAATTGGCGAAAATAGCGGAATGCAATATCGCTTAGGCGATAAAGTTCGCATCAAAGTTGAAGCAGTACATTTAGAAAATAAAATGGTCGATTTCTCGCTGATGGGGAGTGAACGTAAGCCTCGTCGAGCAGGAAAAACGGCGAAAGAAAAAGCTAAGAAAGTTTTTAAAGAGCTACCGTCTAAAGCATCCAAAAAACGAAAAAGTGCGGTAAAAAAGAAAGAAGTTTCGAAGAAAACATCTAGAAAACGAAAATAATTCACTTCCTATTTTAAGAATGAATTAAAAATTCAAATAAGAAAAAGAGAAATTTATGTCAGAACAAATCTACGGTATTCATGCTGTTAATAGTATTTTAACCCATTCGCCAGAACGTTTAATTGAAGTATTCGTGCTTAAAGGCCGTGAAGATAAACGGCTACAGCCACTCTTAAATGAGCTTTATTCCCTAGGAATTGGTGTGCAATTCGTTAATCGCCAAACACTTGATAAAAAAGCCGATGGCGAAGTTCATCAAGGTGTCATTGCTCGGGTACAAGCGACAAAAGAACTTAATGAAAATGATCTTGATGAAATTCTTGCCAATAAACAAAATCCGCTTTTATTAGTTTTGGATGGCGTGACGGATCCACATAACTTGGGAGCATGTTTGCGAACAGCTGATGCAACGGGTGCAGCGGCCGTAATCGTACCAAAAGATAAATCGGCACAATTAACATCTATCGCGCGTAAAGTTGCTTGTGGTGCAGCAGAAACAGTGCCGTTAATTCGTGTAACCAATCTTTCTCGCACACTACGCGATTTACAACAAAACCATAATATTTGGGTGGTTGGCACTGCTGGCGAAGCCACTGAAACCATTTATCAAAGCAAACTGACAGGGCCACTAGCACTTGTTATGGGAGCTGAAGGCGAAGGAATGCGTCGTTTAACGCGTGAACATTGCGATCAACTGATTAGCATTCCAATGGCTGGTTCAGTTTCATCATTAAATGTATCTGTCGCAACAGGGGTATGTTTATTTGAAATTGTACGTCAGCGTTTAAGTTCATAAGAAAAGTGCGGTAAATTTACCGCACTTTTTTAACACCTATTGTCTCGCTTGAACTTCTGCGTTGGCGTAATCAATGGTAACAACTTTACCTGGTAATAACGCACCAGATAGAATTTGTTGTGCTAAGCTGTTTTCTATCTCTTGTTGAATTGCACGTTTCAATGGACGTGCACCATAAATTGGATCGTAACCTACTTCACCAATGAAATCTAATAAAGCATCGGTAAACACCAATTCGTAACCTCGAGTTTCCATACGTTTTGCTAAACGTTCTAATTGGATACTTGCAATTGCACGAATATTCTCTTTACCAAGTGGATGGAATACCACAGTTTCATCAATACGGTTGATGAATTCCGGACGGAAATGTTGGCTAACAACCGACATCACTAAGGCCTTCATTTCGCTATAGCTTTCCTCTTTGTTACCTTGGATTAAATCAGAACCTAAGTTAGAGGTCATTATCACCACCGTATTACGGAAGTCCACGGTACGACCTTGCCCGTCAGTTAAACGACCATCATCCAATACTTGTAACAAGATATTGAATACATCCGCATGAGCTTTTTCAACTTCATCTAATAAGATCACTGAATACGGACGACGACGAACAGCTTCAGTTAAATAACCACCTTCTTCATAGCCGACATAGCCTGGAGGTGCTCCGACTAAGCGAGAGACACTGTGTTTTTCCATAAACTCTGACATATCAATGCGCACCATGGCATCTTCACTATCAAACAAGAATTTAGCCAAAGTTTTGCAAAGCTCTGTTTTACCGACACCTGTTGGCCCTAGGAACAAGAAAGAACCAATTGGGCGATTAGGATCGGAAAGACCTGCACGACTACGACGAATCGCGTTCGCGACGGCATCAACCGCTTCTTCTTGGCCAATCACACGTTTATGTAGTTCATTTTCCATACGTAAGAGTTTTTCTTTCTCACCTTCCATCATTTTTGATACTGGAATGCCTGTGGCTTTAGAAAGCACTTCTGCGATTTCTTCATCCGTGACACGATAGCGTAAAAGTGTCATTTCTTTTCCTTCACTAGTTTCAGCTTGCTCGAGTTGCTTTTCAAGAGCAGGGATGCGGCCATATTGCAACTCAGACATTTTAGCTAAATCACCCGCGCGACGAGCTTGTTCTAGTTCGGTTTTTGCAGTATCTAATTCTTGTTTAATATGTTGAGAGCCAGAAAGCGTTGCTTTTTCAGATTTCCACACTTCTTCAAGTTCGGCATATTCACGTTCTTTTTCAGCCAATTCTTTCTCTAACATTTCTAAACGTTTGCGACTTGCTTCGTCTTCTTCTTTTTGTAACGCTTGTTGTTCCAATTTTAGTTGGATAATTCGACGTTCAAGACGATCAAGCGGTTCAGGTTTAGAATCTATTTCCATACGAATGCTAGACGCTGCTTCATCGATCAAATCAATGGCTTTATCCGGCAATTGACGATCGGAAATATAACGGTGTGAAAGCGTTGCTGCTGCGACAATCGCAGGGTCAGTAATATCCACGTGATGATGAATTTCATAGCGTTCTTTCAAACCACGTAAGATCGCAATCGTATCTTCTACACTTGGTTCATCCACAAAGACTTTTTGGAAACGACGCTCAAGTGCGGCATCTTTTTCGATATATTGGCGATATTCATCTAAAGTGGTTGCCCCCACGCAATGTAATTCACCGCGAGCTAAACTTGGTTTTAACAAGTTACCCGCATCCATCGCACCATCGGTTTTACCCGCGCCGACCATAGTATGAATTTCATCAATAAAGAGGATAACGCGACCTTCTTCTTTTGATAATTCATTTAAAACAGCTTTTAAGCGTTCTTCAAATTCACCGCGATATTTCGCCCCAGCAATCAAGGCACCCATATCTAATGAAAGTACGCGTTTATTTTTCAAACCTTCTGGCACTTCACCATTAATAATACGTTGTGCCAAGCCTTCCACAATCGCCGTTTTCCCCACACCTGGTTCACCAATTAACACGGGGTTATTTTTAGTACGGCGTTGTAATACTTGAATGGCTCGACGAATTTCTTCATCACGTCCAATTACAGGATCAAGTTTGCCACTTTCTGCACGAGCAGTTAAATCAATCGTATATTTTTCTAATGCTTGTCTGCTTTCTTCTGCATTTTGATCATTCACGTTTTGTCCCCCTCTAATTTGCTGAATGGCTTGCGAAATTTGTTCTTTTTTCGCACCGCACTTTTTCAAAATATCACTGAGTGCTCCTCGTTCTTCTAAAGCTGCAAGCAAAAACAATTCGCTCGAAATAAATTTATCTTGGTTTTGTTGTGCAAATTTATCGCATAGATTGAGTAAATTAATAAGCTGGCGTGAAAGTTGTACATCACCGCCATTGCCAATAACTTGCGGCAATTTATTTAACTCAGTCTTTAACTCATTACGCAATAACGCCACATTTACTCCACTTGCAGTTAAAATTGGCGCAATGGAGCCGCCCTGTTGATTTAAAAGTGCGGTTAATAAATGCACGGGTTCAATAAATTGATTGTCTTTTCCGATAGCAAGTGATTGTGCTTCGCTTAAAGCTTCTTGGAATTTTGTCGTAAATTTTTCAATGTTCATACACTTTCCTCAATTTAGTTTTGGCTTTCGCCGTTTGCCCAAATTAAGTAAGATCGTTTGAAAGGATTTCAAGAGAAAAAATGAAATATTTTTGATTTTATCTATCAATAAAAATCTGATGATAGGTTTCAGCCGACCAAAATATCGAATAGTGGCACATCCCAATGCTCAGTGGGAAGATTTTCTACTTGCTGACATTGATGCGCTAAACCTACTGGAATAAAAGACTTATTTTGCCAATTCTTCAACGTGCGATCATAAAATCCACCGCCCATACCAAGGCGGTTTCCCTGTTTATCAAAAGCCACCAATGGCGTAAATAAAATATCCAATTCATTTAATAGCAAAACATTTTTAACATTCAACTTTGGCTCCCAAATACCAAACTGATTTTGTTTCATTGGCGTATCAGGTAAATAGCGTAAAAACAATAAATGATGTTTAGTAAAAGGATGTAAAACAGGCAAATATACATTTTTGTTCTGCACCCAAAGGGATTGGATTAAGGCCTTTGTAGAAATTTCACCATCAAAAGAAAAATATAATGCAATATTTTTGGCTTGTCGTTGCTCGATAAGATTTAACGCCTGTTGAGTCACTGATTGTTCAGCTTGTTGCTGTTGAAGTGCGGTTAAATTTGCTCGTATTTTTCGAATTTCAGAGCGGATTTGCTGGCGTTTTTGAGTATTCATAGACATGAAAAGAGAAGATAGGACCCAGAGTGCCGCTGCGGGCAGTAGTCCTTGAACCCGACGGTTCAAGGAAATCAGTTGATACCGTTTTCAGGTTTCTTAGCCCAATGAACGAGTCAAAGGTTAAGCCTACACACCAACGATAGGAAACCAATTTATAAGATTTAAAGTATCGGCTCAGGGACATAGCCTACTAACGAACACTCCAGGTAATTCTTATGGGTTTATACTAGCCCAAATTCTCAGTATTGACTAGTATTTATTTATCAATTTTGATGAGTTGATTATAAAACGACAAAACAGGTGTGATAACACAAATTAGTTTTAGGTATTTCTTGATCTTGTAGAGGAAAATCTAAAGAATATGGCGGTGACTTAAGTGATTTTTAACTAATTGAGCTGAATTAGCTACATCTTTTAATTTGAAAAAATCTCTGCTCTATTTCACCGCACTTTCCAATTTAATATTGTTCTTTATTTACACGGATATTTTCTAACGAATGGTCTAATTGTTGGATACCCGTTCTCAATACTTCTTCAATTTTAGCCGCTTTATTTTTTTCTTGGCTTAATTCAAAACTCAAATTAAGCGCCACAATAGAAAGCACACGATCAAGCTGAATAAGACCTGTCTTTTCTTTCATTTCAGAAACCAATACATCTAAATTACGGGCAGCTTGGCGCAATAACTCCTCTTGTTCAACGGGCACGTTTAAACGCAAGACCTGACCCAAAACTAAAATTTCGACCAATTTTAACGACATTTGATTTCCTTAAATTAAATATTTGAGTGGCTGATATTATGCCATAGCAAAAAACGTTCGTCACAAATTTTACATTGAATCCCCCGTTCGCTCATCACCATAAATTACGCTATAATGCCCGCATTTTTCAGTTTAAAACGAGATTTTTATGGCCCAAATTGCAACAAATCCGCTTGTGCTAGTGGATGGTTCTTCTTATTTATATCGTGCATTTCATGCCTTTCCTCCTTTAACTAATACCGCAGGTGAGCCAACAGGTGCAATGTACGGCGTGTTAAATATGTTAAAAAGCCTCATCTCACAAGTTCAGCCCACTCATATAGCTGTTGTTTTTGATGCAAAAGGGAAAACATTTCGTGATGAAATGTTTGAACAATATAAATCTCACCGCCCGCCAATGCCTGATGATTTACGCAAACAAATTCAGCCTTTGCACGATATGATTCGTGCACTGGGGATTCCGCTTTTAGTGGTGGAAGGTGTTGAGGCGGATGATGTGATCGGCACGCTCGCACTACAAGCATCGCGTTTGGGTAAAAAAGTGCTCATTAGTACTGGCGATAAAGATATGGCACAGTTAGTTGATGACAATATTATGCTCATCAACACCATGAATAATAGCCTGTTAGATCGCGAGGGTGTGATTGAAAAATACGGTATTCCACCTGAACTCATTATTGATTACCTAGCACTCATGGGCGATAGTGCAGATAACATTCCTGGCGTTGCTAGTGTGGGCGAAAAAACCGCACTTGGTTTACTACAAGGCATCGGAAGCATGGCTGAGATTTATGCCAATCTTGAAAAAGTATCTGAATTGCCAATTCGTGGTGCTAAAAAACTAGGTGAAAAATTATTGGCAGAAAAAAACAATGCCGATCTTTCTTATACATTAGCAACCATCAAAACCGATGTTGAACTTAACGTGACAACAGATGAATTGTTGCTTGGAGAAAGCCAAAACGATCAACTCATTGAATATTTTGCTCGCTACGAATTTAAACGCTGGCTTAATGAAGTGATGAATGGCGCGGATTCGATTACCCAAACCACTGAACAGCCTGTGAAAATGAACCAGTATCAGGTGACCTCACCAGCTCAAAATTCGGTGGGAAATAGTGCGGTGGAAAATGCGCCCAAAATGCAAATCGATCGTACAAAATATGAAACCTTGCTCACTCAAACGGATTTAACACGCTGGATTGAAAAGCTCAATGTAGCAAAACTCATTGCAGTGGATACTGAAACAGATAGTCTTGATTATATGTCTGCGAATTTAGTGGGTATCTCTTTTGCTCTTGAAAATGGCGAAGCCGCTTATTTACCATTGCAATTGGATTATTTGGATGCGCCAAAAACACTCGAAAAATCGACCGCACTTGCGGCTATCAAACCAATCTTAGAAAATCCTAATATTCACAAAATTGGACAAAATATTAAATTTGATGAAAGCATTTTTGCCCGTCATGGCATTGAATTACAAGGTGTTGAATTTGATACGATGTTGCTTTCCTATACGCTAAATAGTACGGGTCGTCATAATATGGACGATTTAGCTAAACGTTATTTAGGACATGAGACTATCGAATTTGAAAGCATTGCAGGAAAAGGGAAAAGTCAGCTTACGTTTAATCAAATTCCATTAGAACAAGCCACAGAATACGCGGCAGAAGATGCAGATGTGACAATGAAGTTACAACAAGCGCTGTGGTTAAAATTGCAAGAAGAACCAACGCTTGTTGAATTGTATAAAACAATGGAATTACCATTACTTCATGTACTTTCTCGTATGGAACGTACAGGCGTTTTGATTGATAGTGATGCCCTCTTTATGCAATCTAACGAAATTGCTACAAGATTAACCGCACTTGAGGAACAAGCTTATGCATTAGCGGGTCAGCCATTTAATTTGGCCTCCACCAAACAATTACAAGAAATATTGTTCGATAAACTTGGGCTACCTGTTCTACAAAAAACGCCAAAAGGTGCGCCATCAACGAATGAAGAAGTATTGGAAGAATTAGCCTATAGCCACGAATTACCAAAAATTTTGGTTGAGCATCGTGGCTTGAGTAAACTTAAATCCACTTACACGGATAAACTGCCTCAAATGGTCAACTCACAAACAGGCCGAGTGCATACCTCTTATCATCAAGCGGTCACAGCGACAGGACGTTTATCATCAAGTGATCCCAACCTACAAAATATCCCAATTCGGAATGAAGAAGGTCGTCGTATTCGACAAGCATTTATCGCGCGTGAAGGTTATTCTATTGTCGCCGCTGACTATTCTCAAATTGAGTTACGCATTATGGCACATCTTTCTGGCGATCAAGGTTTAATTAACGCCTTCTCTCAAGGCAAGGATATTCACCGATCCACGGCTGCTGAAATCTTCGGTGTATCATTAGATGAGGTCACTAGCGAGCAACGTCGCAATGCTAAAGCGATTAATTTCGGCTTAATTTATGGAATGTCTGCGTTTGGACTTTCACGCCAACTGGGTATTTCCCGTCCTGATGCACAAAAATACATGGATTTATATTTCCAACGCTACCCTGGCGTACAGCAATTTATGACCGATATCCGTGAAAAAGCAAAAGCACAAGGCTATGTGGAAACGTTATTTGGTCGCCGTTTATATTTACCTGATATCAATTCTAGCAACGCAATGCGTCGTAAAGGAGCAGAGCGCGTAGCGATAAATGCACCGATGCAAGGCACGGCTGCGGATATTATTAAACGAGCGATGATTAAACTTGATGAAGTAATCCGTCACGATCCAGATATTGAAATGATTATGCAAGTACATGATGAATTAGTGTTTGAAGTGCGGTCAGAAAAAGTAGAATTTTTCCGCGAGCAAATTAAACAACACATGGAAGCCGCTGCGAAATTAGTTGTTCCGTTGATTGTGGAAGTGGGTGTTGGACAAAATTGGGATGAAGCGCACTAAGGAATTTAGCCATGAATAAAGTTATTCAAAGTCGCCACTTTACGGCAGAACGTGCTTGGGGAGCCCTCGATATTACCAATATGAATGGTATTTCGGTGCGTCTGCACTGGACAGATAAACCTTACAAATGGCATATCAATGACGGTGAAGAAGTCTTTGCTGTCATGGATGGTACGGTGGAAATGCGCTACAAAGAAGATGGTCAAAAAAAAGCCGTATTGCTCCATACGGGTGATATTTTTTATGCGGGTATCGGTACCGAACATGTTGCTCATCCACAAGGCGAAGTGCGCATATTAGTCATAGAGAAAGAAGACAGTATTTAACAAGTTAAAAAGAATTTTATGAATCAAGAAAGACTCAAAGAAATTGAAAAACCATTACTCCACATCGTTAAACATGATGTTGTGCCAGCCCTAGGCTGTACTGAACCCATTTCTCTTGCGCTCGCATCTGCTACAGCGGCGAAATATTTGGGCAAAACACCTGAACGCATTGAAGCCAAAGTATCTCCTAATCTAATGAAAAATGGATTGGGTGTTGCAGTGCCTGGAACTGGCATGGTCGGCTTACCCATTGCTGCGGCAATTGGTGCATTAGGCGGTAATCCAGATGGCGGTTTAGAAGTATTAAAACATATTACGCCAGAACAAGTTATTGCCGCTAAAACGATGCTTGAACAAAAATTAGTGAGTGTAGATATTCATCAAACCGAACATATTTTATATTCAGAATCAACATTGTTTGCCGATAATGATTACGTGAAAGTCGCAATTCAAGATCAGCATACCAATGTTATTTTGATCGAAAAAAATGGCGAAATCCTTTTTCAGAAAGTGGAAGATGAATGTACCAATTGCGATCCCTATGAAGTTTTTAAACAAATTAGTGCTCGCGAGATTTTTGAATTTTCCAATGTGGTTGAATTAGAAAAAATTCGTTTTATTCGTCAAGCTGCAGAGCTTAATCGAGCGCTTTCAGATGAAGGTTTGCGAGAAAATTATGGCTTGCATATTGGTCGCACGTTGAGAAAACAAGTGGGTAGCGGTTTAATTTCTGATGATTTGCTAAGCAAAATTATGATTGAAACCACAGCCGCATCAGATGCAAGAATGGGCGGAGCAACCTTGCCTGCGATGAGTAATTCTGGTTCAGGCAATCAAGGAATCGCAGCAACGATGCCTGTTGTCGTTGTTGCAGATTATCTCAAGGTGAGTGAGGAAAAACGAATCCGCGCACTTTTCTTATCCCACTTAATGGCCATTTATATTCATAGTAAATTACCAAAACTCTCCGCACTTTGTGCTGTCACTACGGCATCAATGGGAAGTTGCGCTGGTATTGCTTATTTACTCACAGGTAAATTTGAAACAGCCAGCATGGGCATTTGCAGTATGATTGGCGATATTAGTGGCATCATCTGTGATGGCGCCGCCAATAGCTGCGCCATGAAAGTCTCCACTAGCGTTGCTTCAGGCTATAAATCGGTACTTATGGCAATGGATGAAACCCACGTTACTGGAAATGAAGGTATTGTCGAACATGATCTTGATCGAACCATTGATAATCTCTGCGCTATTGCATCAAAAAGTATGCAACATATCGACAGACAAGTTATCGAAATTATGGTGAGTAAACCTTGTCCTTAATAAAAATAAAGTGCGGTAAAAAATAAAGAAATTTCAATTTCATTAGCATTTATCGTAAACAAAAGGGATGAGTATAAATTTATACTCAACCCTTTATCTTCATTAAGAGACGATATTATTTATCGCTTTCTTTTTCGTGTGGATTGCCTTTCACTCCAATATGGGAAATTTCCCCATTAGCATCAATCAAATAAGCTTGGCCAAAACCTCTTACAAAACGGCCTGTTCCAAATGTAAGTTCAACTAAATCAAAATCAGTAAATTCACGAATCGTTTTAATTCCGCCCACATCATTCATAGTTTCCGCTAATTTATCTAAAACTTTTTCAACAATTGGATCCTCACGAGGAATAAAACGTGCACTTGCTTTGTAACGTAAACGAGTACGTACAATAATTGATTTAGCTTTGCTTTCATCTTCTAAAAACATCACTTCCGCTTGATTCGGATTCCGTTTTAAATTGTCATAATGCTCTGCAATGGCACTGATATAAATATAATATTTTCCATCAAGCGAAATAATTGGCGCATAAGATGCCATCGGTAAGCCATCTTTATCTAAAGTGGCAAGCACACAGCTTTTAAATTCTTGACGAAATTCATCAATTTTAGCTTTGATACGATCGTAATTTGCAACTGGTTTATTTTCTACACAAAGATTGATGATTGCTTGTTTAATTGAACCTTCGTCAGCTTGTTGTGGAAATTCCACGCGCAATGTTTTTCCACCATTATATTTAAAATCTAAACCACCAAAATCTACATTAACTAATGTCACATCCGTGATTTCCTTTTCGCCACCAAATTTTTTACAAAGAGCAATCATATCATCTTGGTGATGTTCATTCATGTGAGTGATAATTCGATTGAAATCCATTTTTGTTCCTTATATTTACGATTAATCTCATTATTCTACGGATTATCTTCCGTGAGGAATAATGTTGAGCATTATACTCAAGTAAAATATATTTAACAAAAAAATAACATTTAAATAATAAAAAAACAGAGCTATTTTAACACACGCTGGCTGAAACAGCTGCGTTGTAAGGGTTACCCCTTGGCTTAATGCGTGAACGTTTCAACACACAGCCGCGCAGAGGCGGCGGCTCCCAATTCGCAACCGTTGCGAGTTTTTGCACAAAACTGAAAGCTTTAACCATACCCATACCCTTGTGAGCTTGAGCCAAATCTTGCGATATTGCTTGAGCAGCTAACACCACCGCATCTTCATCTTGTTCACCTATTGTTTTTTAGTTAAGAGCGGTCGATTTTTCGCTGTTTTTCCAAATTGTTAAAGAGCAGGTTGCGTGTATTAAGCCGCCGCTTTTAAGCTGAGTTTCACGGCCATTTCGTGGGATTTGCCGTAACTCGCTTTAATCGTGCCATTCAGCACCCGAGAAATGTGAGTGGGGTCATACCCATTATCCTTTGCCCACTGGGCAAAAGTTTCTCCTCTTGCCCGAAAGCTCGACTCGACTTCGCTCGGCGTTTTCACTGTTTGTTGCATTGGTTTTGTACTCCTTCTTGGTTTATAATTAGTTGAGTCTTTAACCAATCTTTTAACTGCATCATGAGAATTTAAGTTCTTAAAGTTAAAGGTTGAATGTGAATAACAATTCTCTTTTTTCTATTCACTTAAAAAATGAACGAACTCGTTTGGGTCTTACACAGGCTGAGATTGCCAGTAAATGCGGTGTTTCTCGTGAAAAGTGGGGAAAATATGAACGTGGTGTGGCTTTAGCGGGAAGTGAAGTTTTGTTCTCATTGGATGAGATTGGGATAGATATAGTTTTTTATTTTCGGGAATACGAGCTGTGCCTTTAACCGAGTCAGAAACAGCTTTACTTGAAGATTACCGAGAAAGTAACAAGCAAGACAAAGAAGCCATAGAGAAAACTGCAAGTACTTTGGCGGCGACGGTGGCACTTACGGCTCGCAAAGTAGCGTAAAGAATTTTTAGTCTAACCATAATGAAATCAAATTATGCCAACATTAGAACAAATTAAAGCACAACTATCTCACGCTAGTGGTATTGAAAGCCTTTTCGGAAGAAAAGAAATCAAAGAGCTTCCTAACATTTTATGAGAAGATGAAGTAGTCGAAGGAATGATTACAGGAACTTACAATTCTAAAATCGGTGCATTGTTTGCCACTAACAAACGCCTGATTTTTGTGGATAAAGGATTGCTATTTGGTTTGAAAGTGGAAGATTTCCCTTACGATAAAATCACATCAATTCAATATGAAACAGGGTTAATGTTTGGCAAAATCACTATTTTTGCTTCAGGTAATAAATCGGAATTGAAAGATGCAACGAAAGATCTTGTACGTATTT
This sequence comes from Haemophilus sp. oral taxon 851 str. F0397, assembly GCF_000242295.1. NCBI lineage: Bacteria > Pseudomonadati > Pseudomonadota > Gammaproteobacteria > Pasteurellales > Pasteurellaceae > Haemophilus > Haemophilus sp. oral taxon 851. Next base: position 206,802 of record NZ_JH591082.1, on the reverse strand, counting down.
TTGCCGAAACAGTGCGTGCAAGAATCGAAAATAAAGGAAAATCAACCCCAGCAGAGCAGCCAACTCAACCCGCTCAAGGTTTATCAATGGAAGATAAAATCGCCCAGTTAGAACGCCTGCAAAAACTTAAAGAAGCTGGTATTTTAACAGACGATGAATTAGCAATTCAAAAGGCTAAAATTTTGGAGTAGTACGATGAAAAAATCCCTAAAATACGCCGCTTTTGCCCTACTAGGCGTAGCGGCTGTCGTATTTGCCAAAGAACAATTCCAATGCGAAGGCAAACGCATCTGTAAAGAGATGGATAGCTGCGAAGAAGCCCGTTTCTATCTCACTCAATGCGGTGTCAGTAGCCTAGACCGCGACAAAGACGGCGTACCTTGTGAAAGTATTTGTGGTGGGAAGAAAAAGAAATAATTGAGGAACTGAGGAATAAACATGGCTAAGTTTTTAAGAAAGAAAGCATATTATGTAAGAACAAAAACAGCTCAAGGTGTAGAAGACATAACCAAACGTTTAAATCGACGTAAACAACAATTAAAAAATGTTCATGCCACAGAGTGTACTCTTAACGATGTAGTTTATCGTATCCAACATTATCGAGAAGATACAGATGCTTTTACTAGAGAAAAAACACTTTTATTACATATTGTATCTGGTGTAATTGGCCAAACAGCTATTACTATGAATATGGCATGTACTGAAGAATTTGATGATGGGAAAGAGCAAAAAGCACCTAGTCAGCACGAGTTTATTAATGGAGAAGCCTATTTATTATTTAAAGACCATCATGTTGTTTTTTGTTCTCATGGACTAACATTGATTACTGTCCAAAACTATCTCAATAGTTTTTTACACAATAAAGATGTTGATGATAGCTTTGAGTTCACTAATGTTGCAAATATCGACAAGCTACAATTACTCAATAGAAATGGGGTAAAAGCCTTTAATTTTTCAGCATCAATGTATGCAATGACACAAGATGAATTAAATAGGATAGCTGATGCAGCGAATCGCTCACGAATTTCTTCTCTATTTAATGATTTTATTCAGAACGCCAAAAATGCTTTTTCCAAAGACCTAACAGAAGAAGAACAAAAAATTTTACAGGAATTACAAGTTGATGTTTCAGTTCGTTTAATAGGTAACTCTCGAGCTAGCTTTGAAGCACAAAAATTTGTAAAAATGGAAGCCCAAGAAATGTTGGCAGACGATGAGTTACCACCAGAAGTAGAATTCATTACAGGGAATGATGAAACTATAAAAAGTTCAGAAATCCAATTACACAAAACGATTACCGTTCAAAAGTTAAATAATTCAAACAGCCTTCAGCACGAAGATGCTTGGCTTAGTTTAAGTGACTATTTCGATGAATTGAAACGCCAAAAATTTACGGAGATTTAGGAAATGACTAGAGAAATAGATATTCGGAAAGTGACAATTTTTATTATAATTATCGTATTTTCGGGTATTATTTCTTATTTTGCTCAGCCACATATTCATGGTAATGAGAAAGCAGTTGATTTAATCATCAATGTTTTTTCTATTTTGGCTGGTTTTCTTGTAGCGATAATGACGCTATTCTCTGATTTTTCAATTAATAACGAAACAAACTGGCGGGAAGTTTCATTACAAAAACAAACGATCCGTGTTCGAGCGGCAAAAAATAAGCACTTATTTTATTGTTATTTAATCGTGCTCGTTTTTGTGTTTATTAGCATTTTATTTGCAAAATCAGAAGATTCTTTATATCAAGAAATTGTTAAGTATGCAGAATATATTTATCTATATTTTGCGAGTATTGCTCTAGGTTATTCGCTCTTCTTACCTAACAAAATCTATCAGTTACAGAAAGAAAAATTAGATAATGCAATAAAAGAACGTAAACCAGAAAATCTTTAAACTAATTTTAATTTAAATACCTTTTAACTAAACTCCAGTTATCAACCAATCCGTGATAACTGGAGTTTTTTTATGCAAACCTCACCCATCACAAAAATCGTGATCCATTGCTCAGCTACCCAAAATGGCAAGCAACTTCGTACCGCTACCCAAACCGCTGCAGAGCGTATTAACGACTGGCACAAACAGCGTGGCTTTCAACGCTTGGCTGGCAATTACAAAGCCTTTAATCCTCATCTACAACATATTGGCTATCACTTCGTGATTGATACCGACGGCACGGTCGAAACAGGTCGCAAAGAAGGCGAAACTGGCGCACACGTCAAAGGACATAATTTAAACAGCCTTGGCATCTGCTTAGTCGGCGGTATTACCAAAGACAAACGCAATCACGGCGAATATACCGAAGCTCGATGAAAATCCCTATACCGTTTACTACGTGAGCTTGAAGCAAAATATCCCAGCGCTCGCATTTGTGAACATCGCGATTTAAGCCCAGACCTAAATGGCGATGGCACTATCAGCCCAAATGAATGGATTAAAGACTACCCGTGCTTTGATGTGTGGATCTGGTTGGATAGCGAAGAAGTCGTGAACATTGAGCATTTATTTAAATAAATCTCCCCTACCCCCTCTTTACAAAAGAGGGGATCGGTAAAACGGAGAAAAAACAGCCCCCTATTTAGAAAATAGGGGCTGGGGAGATTTGAAGAATACGGAGAACACAATGAAAAAATTAAGCAATAACGCCAAAATTAGCCGTGCAATCAATAAAGGTGGCACCGTTGCTTAATGGTTTTATTTACGCTGGAGTTACTAATGACAATCAAAGAACTCATCACCAACGATAACTGCAGGCTCAGTACTACCGCCTTTATCCAATTTTTCGGGGCGTTATTGATGGCGGACATCTTATGCTTTTGTGTGTATTTAGACCGCCCTTATGTGCCAGAACTCATTTCTTCAGCTCAACAAAATCGGAGTTTATGCGGTTTATTGAGTATATGCAGGAAGATAATGTGGATAATTGGCAGGCATTTGATGGTGCGAAAAGAATTGTAGTGAATGCATCAGCGAGTTATTCAGGGGGATATGAAGACAATATGGTCTTTAAATTCTAAGAGACTGTAACATTACACTATATGAAAAAAGCGAGATGAATAATTTATCTCGCTTTTTTTATTTCGGTTATGTTGCGCGGGGTTAACATTTTGAGGTTAAATCATTCAAATTTTGAAGAATATGATACTAATGACGCCCGCCAAAAGGTGGTTTTGCAAACCAAATCACAATAAACAATCCTAAGAATCCCATAGCTGATAGCCAAAATATTTCGTTTGCGCCAATAATAAATCCTTGCGATGTTATTTGTTGAGCGAGGTAAGCTGAAGTTTGGGTGTCACTTAAACCAAATTGATTCATTTGATGGTAAAAACTTTGGGAAATTGGGTTATAAGGATTAATGTGTTCTGTTAATTGAGTATGGTGAATAGCTTCACGGTTATACCACATAAATGTGGTTAAAGATGTCCCTACAGAACCTGCTAAAGTTCTCAAGAAGTTAAATAAGCTAGAGGCTGAAGCCATTCTATGCGCAGGCAAGCCAGACAGCGTTATTGTGGTAAGTGGCATAAAGAAACAGGCTACCGCTAAACCTTGCACTAATTGTGGTAAAGCAACATCAGCAAAAGTCATTGATGGCTCGAAAGTCACCGCTCGCCAATAAAATGTTATTGCATATACGATAAAACTTATCGTCACTAAAACTCGCATATCGATCTTATAACCGAAACGCCCAATAATCGGTGAAAGCAAAATTGGGAATAATCCAACTGGGGAAGCCGCAAGCCCTGCCCACGTCGCGGTGTAATGGAAGACTTGTTGCAGCAAGAGCGGAATTAATACCACAGAACCTAGATAAATCAAAAAGGCTAAACTAGTACATAAACACCCTACGCTAAAATTACGAGAGTGGAAAAGCGAAATATCCACTACAGGATTATCATCTGTCAATTCCCAAATAACCAAGGCAATCAGACAAACGACAGCAACAACGGCTAATATAATGATTTCATTAGAATTAAACCAATCTTGCTCACGCCCCTGATCAAGCATTAATTGCAAACATCCCACGCCTAAGACAAGTAAAACTAAACCGACTTTATCAATAGGTTGATGAACAATTTCACTTTCTCGGTTCCCCAAAATCTTCCAGCTGATTAGCACAACTAATAAACCAATCGGAACATTGATAAAGAAGATCCATCCCCAGTGGATATTATCACTAATCCATCCGCCTAAAATTGGGCCAAAAATAGGCGCAACCACAATAGTCATTGACCAAAACGCCAATGCCATTCCGCGTTTTTCTGGTGGGTAATTATTTAATAATAAACTTTGCGAAAGAGGGATCACAGGGCCTGCGACAGCACCTTGAATGACGCGAAAAATAATTAATGCCTCAAGACTATCTGCAATCCCACAAAGCCAAGAAGAGACAACAAATAAAAAAGTTGAGACTAAAAATAACCGCACTTCGCCAAAACGTTTTGCTAACCAACCGGTTATTGGAATAGAAATCGCATTTGCCACACCAAAAGAAGTAATTACCCACGTACCTTGACTAAAAGATGCGCCAAGATCGCCCGCAATAGTAGGAATCGCCACATTTGCAATGGTAGAATCTAATACTTGCATAAAGGTGGCGAGAGATAAAGCTAGCGTTAATAAAACCAAGGCACCACCTTGAATAGGCGGGAATTTTTTTGCGGAATTGTCCATAACGCCGCCTTAATGGCTGTTTTGCAGAATGATAGATTCAATCAAATCTTCTACCGCACTTTCATCATACTTAAGTGTATCAGTAGCAAATAACGTTTTCGGTTCTGATTTTTCTCTTAACATTGGGCCAGATGAATCTGTAATTCTTACTTTAGCCGTTGCAGAAAGACCAATTCGTAATGGCGTTTCAGCAAATTGTTGTGGATCTAATTTAATTCGCACAGGCACACGTTGCACCACTTTAATCCAGTTACCAGTAGCATTTTGTGAAGGTAAGAGAGAAAACGCATTGCCAGTCCCCATTTCAATGCCATTTATTACACCATCAAATTCTTTATTTTTACCATATAAATCAAAATGAATTTTTACTGGCTGGCCAATGCGCATATTCGTTAATTGGGTTTCTTTAAAGTTAGCTTCTAACCACATTTGTTCATTAGACACCACCGCCATTAATGCGCCACCCACTGAAACGGCTTGCCCAGCCTGGGCATTACGACGCGCCACATAGCCATCAATAGGGCTTCTAATTTTTGTACGTTGTAAATTTAACCACGCCTGTTTGAGCGAACTCATTGCATTCTGTATTTGCGGTTGTTGACGTAGTGGAACGTTACTCAATAAAGCCTGATTAGCAGCTAATTGGTTTCTAGAGGAATTTAAATTTGCTTTGGAAAGCTCAACGGCTTCTTTTGCATGTTGGAAAGATTCTTTATCAATCGCGCCCATTTTTTCAAGTTGAACACGGCGAGCCAAATTGCCTTGTGCTTGAGCTAAAGAAATTTCATTGGCGTGCACAGCTGATTGTAATTGCTGCACAGTGAAACCGAGTTGTTCTACCTGACGCACAGCATTGGCGAGATTGCTTTTGGCCTGTTCGAAACTCAGTTTTGCATTCGTATCATCCAATTCAACTAGAATATCACCTGCATGGACTTTATCCATATTGTCAGCATTAATCTTCGCTACATTACCCGCAACTTGTGATGACACCATTACTTGATTTCCACCCACATAAGCATCTTCTGTTTCTTCAAAATCCTTCAAGAAGAAAAACCAATACAAAGCACAAGCAATACCAATAATAAGCAGGACAAGAATAAAAATGCTTAGGCCTTTTTTACGGTTAGTTTTATTTGATACAGATTTAGTTGATGGGTTTTCAGTTGCAATTTGCGTCATAATGCCTTCCCTAAGTTGGGATAATGTTTAAAAATGAGATATTTGAGATAACCTTTAAAACTATCAAAAATAAAAATGAAGGGTCATTATGAAACTTTAAAAAGGGGAACTCAAGAGAAATCATCATCTCTTTATTTTCTAGATTAATGAATGCTCTAAAAATACAGTCTCATTAATTTGATTTATTTTCGTGTAAGAATCAAAAATCGACAATCATAGTGATTTTGTTCATCCGCCTTACGATATTCGTCAAATTCAATTTCCCACTCTTCCCAATTTAATTGAGGGAAAAAAGTATCACCATCTAGTTCTGCCTGAATTTGAGTAAGGTATAACTTATCTGCTTGTGGCAAATATTGTTTGAATAACTCTCCCCCACCAATCAACATAATTTCATCAAAATCTCTGACAAAATCTACCGCACTTTCAAGGCTATCTTTCCATACCACACCTTCGTGTTCAAAAGGCTGACGAGAAAGTACGATATTCGTCCGTTTAGGTAGCGGACGACCAATACTTTCAAACGTTTTACGCCCCATGATGACCGGTTTGTCAGTGGTGTTCTGACGAAACCATGCTAAATCTGCAGGCAAGTGCCAAGGCATTTGGTTATCTTTACCAATCACGCTATTTAATGTCGTCGCCACAATTAAACTAAATGTCATAAATCCCCCTAAAATTTGCCATTACTATACCTGATATTAGGTGATTTTTCATTGATTTAGTGATAACGTTAATGTCAATTTTAAGAACTTTGGAAACGACTATGAACAAAAAAACAATCGTAGTGAAATTTGGTACAAGTACCCTAACACAGGGTTCACCAAAACTGAATTCACCGCACATGATGGAAATCGTTCGTCAAATTGCAAAACTGCATAATGATGGATTTCGTATAGTAATCGTTACTTCTGGCGCTATTGCAGCGGGCCGCCATTATCTGAATCATCCTCAATTACCACCCACAATTGCCTCAAAGCAACTACTTGCAGCGGTTGGTCAGAGCCAATTAATTCAGGCTTGGGAAAAATTATTTGCTATTTATGATATTCATATCGGACAACTTTTATTAACACGTGCCGATATTGAAGATCGCGAACGTTTTTTAAATGCGCGAGATACTTTACACGCTCTTTTAGATAACCACATAATTCCTGTAATTAATGAAAATGATGCGGTGGCGACCGCAGAAATTAAAGTGGGCGATAATGACAATTTATCTGCATTAGTCGCTATTCTTGTTCAAGCGGAACAACTTTATTTATTGACTGATCAACAAGGTTTATTTGATAGTGATCCGCGTAAAAATCCTGAAGCGAAATTAATTCCAGTTGTAGAACAAATCACTGATCACATTCGCTCAATCGCTGGTGGCAGTGGGACAAATCTTGGCACAGGTGGAATGATGACTAAAATCATTGCAGCCGATGTTGCCACTCGCTCTGGAATTGAAACAATTATTGCCCCAGGTAATCGCCCAAATGTGATCGCAGATCTTGCTTATGAACAAAATATTGGTACAAAATTTATTGCACACCAATCTGATCGGTTAGAAAGTCGCAAACAATGGCTTTTCGCCGCGCCATCTGCAGGCATCATCACTGTTGATGAAGGTGCCCAAAACGCTATTCTTGAACAAAATAAATCCTTATTACCAGCTGGCATTATTAACGTGGAAGGGCGTTTCTCGCGTGGTGAAGTAGTCAAAATACGCACTCAAACTGGTAAAGACATTGCACTAGGTATGCCACGCTATAACAGCGATGCCCTACAATTAATTAAGGGCCGGAAATCAGCAGACATTGAAAATGTTTTAGGCTATGAATACGGTGCAGTAGCAATGCATCGTGATGATATGATTATTTTGTAATAATCCTTAATGAAAAATCCCAACTAATTGCACCGCACTTTTAGTTGGGATTTTTTTATTTCAATGATAGAGATTTAACGTATCAAAATAACTTAACAACGTTAGATTAGCATTACATACCAATCACAACGCAATCTGCCACACTTTTGGCTTTACTTTGCGCTTGCACTGCAGCATCTCGACTAGCAAAGCCACCTACACGAACTCTGTTCCACTCTCCATTCACTTGCACTTGTGCATTTAAACCGGTCATAGCCAAACGACCTTGCATATTTTCAGCTTGCGCTCTATTTTTGAAAGCACCGCATTGCAAACCAAATTTTTTACCACCATTCGGATTATCTGCAGTTTTAGGTTGCTCAATTTTTTTAGCCGTCTCAATTTTTGGCTGTTCTTGTTTTTTAACAGGTTCAGATTTTACAGTTTCTGTTTTTACGGCTTCAGGCTTTTTCGCTTGCTCTACTTTTGGCGCTGCTTGCACTTGTTGAGCTTTCGCTGTTTCTACCGCACGTTGTTGCTCCGCTAATTTACGCGCCTCTTCCGCTGCTTGTTGTTCTTTTTCCATTTGCACTAGGACTTGGCGCTGTTCTTCGGTTAAGCGCATATTTTGCTCTACGCTTGTAGGTTTATTATCAACAGGAACAGTTCGAGTTTCTAATGCTTTGATATAACTCCAAACTTCCTCTGGGCGATTAGGTAAAACACTTTTAGGTTGCGTTTTTTCTTGTTGTATCGCAGCCTGTTGCACTACAGCTTCGCTATTTTTATTTTTCAACAAATAAAGCCCTGCACCAAAAGCCAACATAATGACTAAAGCGAGGATGATCAGAATATTCTTATTCTTTTTTGTTTTTTTCTTATTATTTAAACCGCGACGTGCGGCAAAATCTCGGTGAGCCACAATAAATTCCTAAATTTTAAGTAATATTTTAATAATTTAACAAAACTTGCTAAGTTTACTTAAAAATAGGCTTTAAATAAAGACTAACATCAATAGATTATCGTGTATAAACACAAAATAAAAATACCGCACTTATTAGATAAGCACGGTATTTTTTCACAATATTTTGAGAAAATTATTTCTCGTCTTTGAATCCTGACTCAACGCCACTCATATCAGGTAATTGGTGTGCAATACCTTTGTGACAGTCGATACAAGTTTTACCTTCAGTCTTCATTTTTTCATGCATACGTGCAGCCACAGAACGTTGATCGTTGAAATTCATACGATCTACTTTATGACAGTTACGGCATTCTTTAGAATCGTTAGCTTTCATTCGAGCCCATTCGTTTTCAGCCATTTCTAAACGATGTGCATTGAATTTTTCTAATGTATCCACTTTTCCAGTATAGTGAGCAAATACTTCTTTCGCTGCAACAATTTTACGTTTCATTTTAGCACCAAATTCATGCGGCACATGGCAATCTGGACAGCTTGCACCTACACCGGTACGAGTTTGATAATGCACGCTATGCAAATATTCTGGATAAGCATCTTGGGTATGACAACTCGCACAGAACTGCTCAGTGTTAGTTTTCTCTAGACCGTAGTTAAAACCAACCCAAGAAAGAATACCACCAATAGCTGATAAGATAATGATCGTACCTATCGCCATACGGCTTGGTTTTCTAAACCATTGCCAGAAACGCTTTAAGATATTTGGTTTTTTCTCAGACATATAGACCTCTTAAATTAGTTTCCGTAACCTTTCATCGGTTTGAAATCATTTGGAACAATCGGATCTACGTTTGATTGAGAAACGTGACATTGTAAACAGAAATAACGACGTGGCGATGAGCTTGAGCCCACTTTGCCATCACGATCCATAAAGTGAGTTGGGCTGATTCGAGTTGCACCACTCAAACGAGAATTTTCTGGACTGTGGCAATTTAAACATTGGTTCGCATTTTTTGTCACTTGATAATTTGCAACACTATGTGGAACCATTGGAGGTTGGTTTACATAGTTTAATGCTGGTAATTCACCTTGACGAGGTGCATTATGAAATGCTGGAGCAATATTTTCTGCAGCTTGAGTTAAATCTTTTCCCACTGCTGGTGCATCAGATGCCATCAGTGAGCCAGCAAAAAGTGCGGTAAATAATCCCGCTAAAATTTTAGATACCTGTTTAGTCATATTAATCACTCCCCTGAATGATCGAATCTGGTCGAAAATTTAAAAACTTTTTCAGCGCAAACGTCAATACAACGTCCGCAGCTGATGCAATCTTTGGAAAGCACAAGTAGGCTTTCGTCTTTTTTTCCATGTAAAGGTGAACGTAACACTTGGGCTTCAGGACAAACATTGTAACAATCCATACAATTATCGCATTTTGCACGATCAATCACTTTGATACGGATTAAACTTTTTGCACCAATCACACCATAAGCAGCACCAATTGGGCAAAGGTGTCCACACCAACCATGTTCTACAATCAATAAATCAAAAAGAAAAATAACAAGCAATAGCCAGCCTGTTGCACCAAAACCAAATATAAAGGCACGGCCAAGAGCAGCCACTGGATTAACCCACTCCCAAAGCAACATTCCGCTTACGCAACTGCCTAGTAAAATAAGTGCAAGGATGCCATAACGTAAACCGCGTGAAATTTTTGCTGTTTGGCGAATGCCTAACTTACGGCGTAGCCATGCAGCACAGTCCGTCACAACATTTAGTGGACATACCCAACCACAAAATACTTTACTACCAAGTACTGCGTAAAATAACACAATAATTGCTGCACCAATCAAGGTGAGAACATCAGGTAAATGTCTTGCAGCCAAGCTTTCTGCTGTAATTAAAGGGTCGCTTAATGGGACAGTATCGAGCAATAAGCTTCCACTATAATTGCCTTTTAAAATCCACACGCCAAAATAAGGACCACTTAAAAACATCGCCAGAATGCTAAGTTGGCTTAGTCGACGCCAAAACAAAAAGCGGTTTGCATACCACCAACCCCATTTTTCTCGCGACTCTTTACCTGCAAATTTTGGTGTATTTGCCATTATTTGCCACTCCCTAAAATAGGTGCAAGCACGGGTTCTGCCGGTTCAGGAATTACAGCTGTTCCTTCTGGCGTGCGAGTTGGCAACGAAATCATATCTTTAGGCGCAAGAGAATGGCCAGCTTTCGCTTTTTCTTCCCAGCCCAAACGATAATGTTTACCTAACATACCTTTTGCAAGATCCATTGGTAAAACCTTAATCGCAGCTTCTTCTAACACACAAGCTTGCTCACATTTCCCACATCCGGTACAGGCATCAGAATGTACTGTTGGAATAAATAACGCATGCTTATCAGAACGTTGATTATGTTGTTTTTCCAATGTAATCGCTTTATCGATTAATGGACAAACTCGATAACAAACATCGCAACGTAACCCTTGCCAGTTCAAGCAAGTTTCGTGGTCTAACAGTACTGACAGACCCATACGCGAGTCATTAATATTTGTCGCATTGCGATCAAGCGCACCTGTTGGACAAGCATGAGCACAAGGAATATCAGGGCACATTTCGCAAGGTTTATCACGCGCAATAAAATAAGGTGTTCCCGCTTCTACTGGCGATAATAAAGATGCTAAATGTAGCATGTCATAAGGACAGGCTTGAACACATTGTCCACAACGAATACAAGCGGCAGAAAACGCTTTCGCATCTTGCAAAGCAAACGGCGGGCGCAATGGCACACCTTCACGAGCAAGACTTTGATTTTGCTGCAATCCCAACAAAATCCCAACGCCAGCTAAACCACCCGCAGTACGGGTTGCTTCTTTGAGAAATTTTCTACGTTCAGGATTGAGAGCTGGTTTCTTCATTTTCTTTTAGATTTTAACCGCACTTTCATCTTCCTCTTTTATTAATAAGGGAAAATAAAGTGCGGTTGATTTTTACATTGTTTTTACGCAGCCTTTTCCACTTTTACCGCACATTTTTTGAAGTCGGCTTCTTTTGAAATTGGGTCTGTCGCATCTAACGTTAAGGTATTTGCAAGCTGACCAGCATCAAAGAAAGTGGTAAATACTAAGCCACGAGGTGGTTTATTACGTCCGCGAGTATCCAAATAAGAAATCATTTCGCCTCGACGAGATGAAATCTTAATTTTATCGCCATGGCGTAAACCACGAGCTTCAGCATCTAATGGGTGCATCCAAACAAGGTTATTCGGCATAGCACGGTGTAATTCAGGCACACGACGAGTCATAGTACCTGTATGCCAATGCTCTAGAACACGACCAGTAGATAACCATAAATCATATTCTTTATCTGGAGACTCAGCAGCTGGTTCATAAGGCACCGCAAGAATAATCGCTTTCTTGTCTGGATAACCGTAGAATGCCACACCTTCACCTTCTTTAACGTACGGATCGTAGCCTTCACGGTAACGCCATAAGGTTTCTTTACCTTCGACAACCGGCCAGCGTAAACCACGCGCTTTGTGATACATTTCAAACGGAGCCAAGTCATGGCCATGACCGCGACCAAATGATGCATATTCTTCAAATAAACCTTTGTGTACATAGTAACCAAAGTGTTCTGATTCGTCGTTTAATTGACCTTCAGCAAGTTCGCTTAATGGGAATTTATCTACTTGACCATTTCTGAAGAGCACATCATATAAGGTTTTACCTCTATATTCAGGCATTTGAGCAAGTAATTCTTCTGTCCACATTTCATCAGTCGTGAAGTATTTTGCAAACTCCATTACTTGCCATAAGTCTGATTTTGCTTCACCTGGTGCTTTTACTTGTTGACGCCAGAATTGAGTACGACGTTCTGCATTACCGTAAGCACCCTCTTTTTCCACCCACATTGCAGTTGGAAGAATTAAGTCAGCAGAAAGTGCGGATACAGTTGGGTAAGGATCGGATACAATAACAAAGTTGCCTTCTTTACGCCAGCCTGGTAAACGATCTTGATTAATGTTTGGACCACCTTGCATATTGTTATTACACATTTGCCATAGCACATTCATTTTGCCATCATTCATTGCTCGGTCTTGTGCAATTGTATCCAAACCAACTTTTTCAGAAACCGTACCTTTTGGTAATTTCCAAATACGTTCCGCTGTTTCACGGTGTTTAGGATTAGTTACCACTAAGTCTGCCGGTAAACGGTGAGGGAATGAACCTACTTCACGCGCTGTACCACAAGCAGAAGGTTGACCAGTTAATGAGAATGGTCCACAACCTGGAATTGAGATTTTACCAGTTAATAAATGGATATTATAAATTAGGTGGTTTGCCCACACACCACGAGTGTGTTGGTTGAAGCCCATTGTCCAGAAAGATACCACTTTTTTGCTTGGATCAGCATAAAGTTTTGCTAAGGTTTCAAGCTGAGTTTTATCCACACCAGACATTTCAGATACTTTTTCAAGTGTATATTCAGACACAATTTGTTTTAATTCTTCGAAAGAAGAATCATACATTTTGCCTGCAGTTTTACGGTTAGTATCTTTTTCTAATGGATTTTCAGGACGTAAACCGTAACCAATATTGGTTTCACCACGTTTGAATTTAGTGTGTTTGTTCACAAAATCGTGGTTTACAGCATTGTTCTGAATTAAATAATTGATGATGTAGTTCATGATCGCCAAATCGGTTTGTGGTGTAAATACCAAACCGTGATCAGCAAGTTCGAAACTACGATGCTCGTAAGTAGAAAGTACAGTTACACGAACATCAGGATTAGAAATGCGGCGATCAGTAATACGCGACCACAAAATTGGGTGCATTTCCGCCATATTTGAGCCCCAAAGAACGAAAGCATCTGCATTTTCAATGTCGTTATAACAACCCATAGGTTCATCCATACCGAAGGTACGCATAAACGCAACTGCAGCCGATGCCATACAGTGACGTGCATTCGGGTCTACGTTGTTAGAACGGAAACCAGCTTTCCAAAGTTTATTCTTCGCGTAGCCCTCCCAAATGGTAGACTGACCAGAACTGAACATACCTACTGCATTTTGACCGTTCTTTTTGAAAGCTTCTTTGAATTTTTCAGCCATTGTTTTGAACGCAAAATCCCAAGAAACAGGCGTAAAATCGCCGTTCTTATCAAATTTTCCGTTTGTCATACGTAAAAGTGGCTGAGTTACACGGTCTTTACCGTACATAATTTTCGGTAAGAAGTAACCTTTAATACAGTTTAAACCACGGTTTACTTCTGCATCCGGATCGCCTTGAGATGCCACAACACGTCCATCTTTAGTACCAACTAATACTGCACAACCGGTACCACAGAAACGACATACTGCTTTGTCCCATTTAATTTCGGATTCAGCCGCAACCACATTTTTGACTGGGATGGTTAGCCCCGCAGCCGTTGCCGCAGCTACAGCTGCGTTGGCTTTCATAAAGTCTCGACGACTTAAACTCATCGCGTTTCCCCCACGTTAAACACTGATTTATTATTAATATGTAAACTTTTTTACACACCTATAAGGCAGTAGCCTTACGATAAAAGACAAAAACTTTTCTTTTATCTTTTAAGCATTTCTCTTGCTTACAAGAGAATTACGGTATTGTTATAGTAATTTATTTCTTCTGCTCGTCTTGCTCGTGATACACCAATGACACATTAATAACACCATCAATGTCTTTCACGCTTTCCATATTATCTAGCAGAATATGTTGATTATGCGATTGCATCACTACGACCATCTTTCCAAATTTTTCATCAAAAGTTGGAATTTCAGTATGCTCAATCGCTAAAAGTGCGGTTCGAATTGCCGCAAATTTTTCCGGATTACCTTGAACAATTAGCCCAACAACATGCCAATCTTTTGAGCTTTCCGGAGATAAATTTGTATTACTCATTTTGTTTTAGATAACTAATTTTAATCGCATTCACCGGACACCCCTGTAAACAAGCCCCACAGCCGTTACAAACATCCGTATTCACTAAAGGCTGCGCCACTCCACCCATTTGCAGACGAAAACTAATTGCTCTCATCGGGCAGCTGTCTTGGCAAGAACGGCACTCAATGCGATGTTGGCTTAAACAAGCCATGCCAATTTCGATTTTGTGTAACCAAGGTTTTTCATCGCGAGAATGAAAAATAGGTTGTTTACACACATCTACGCATTTTCCACAAAAAGTACATTCGCCATTATCAAAACGAACTTCAGGAAAACCTCCATCACCTTTCACCAAAATATTGGTTTCACAGACAGAAAGACAATCGCCACAGCGAGTACATTGCTCCACAAAAATAGAATTTTCGACAGCCCAAGGTGGGCGAATTCCATCAAAGCCTTGTTTTTGCTCATTTTCTGAATGTAAAGACGTTAAGAATTTACCTCGTAAAAACTGTCTGCGGGGTAAGTTTTCAACGGTCATCTAGCGTGCCTTTTGTGAATAAATAAACAAATGCTTTTTTAAGGCGTAGAATTATGCGACGCAACAGTTACAATATAAACCACCCAAAATAGGTAGATCGTTAAATTATTGAGCTTTATTTGTGATAGATCAAAAAATCTAAAATACGGTGAATTTCGCTAATATTTTTAATAAAACAGCACAGTGATTGCCATACTGTTTTTAAATCAAATTACTCTGCTTTTGCTGGATATTCCCACCATATATCAAATAATTCACTTACTTCAATTTTTTGCAAACCATTGGTTTCTAACCATTTTTTCACAGTTTCACGGTGGCTTTCATCACATTTACCAATTTTTTCTAGACAAACTAACCCTTCCCAATGTAAATACCCGCTACCTTCATAAGCTAGACCATTTGGTTGAATCACTTCGTTAATAAAACGATCAACGATTTCATCTACAGTTTCAATCGCAGTACCTTCTGCAAATTGGAAATTTACAAGAAAACCAAGTTCTTGGAATTCAGCAAGGTGAAGTTTTTTGCGTTGACGTTGATTGTAAGATTTAGACATAGTATTTCTCCTATTAAGGTCGTATTCAAATCAGTATTCTATATTAAATTCGTGAATTTGGCATCGGATTTTCCCAACATCAATCTTCACCCAAAAGTTAATTTGCCCAAAATAGGCTTATTTCTTCACAAAGTATAAATCCCAAACACCATGACCAAGTCTGTGGCCTCTGGCTTCAAATTTAGTTAAAGGTCTAAAATCTGGTCTTGGAATATAATCACCATTTTTCGAAGCGTTCACTAAATCAGTGTTTGCGCTTAATACTTCTATCATTTGCTCAGCATAATTTTCCCAGTCTGTCGCCATATGGATAAAACCATTTTCACCTAATTTTTGCACAACTTGTGCCACAAAGTGCGGTTGAACAATACGTCGTTTATGATGTTTTGCTTTATGCCAAGGATCGGGGAAAAATAACTGCAAACCGCCAAGCGCACCATCTGCAATACTGTCTCGTAAAATTTCCGTGGCATCATGACAAATCACGCGTAAATTCGTTACACCTTTTTCCACTGCATAAGCAATACAAGCACCAACGCCAGGAGTATGAACTTCAATGCCCAGGTAATTTTTGTCGGGATTAGCAAAAGCCATATCCACGAGCGATTTTCCCATTCCAAAGCCAATTTCTAATACAACTGGATTACCATTGCCATAAATCTTCGCAAAATCAAAAGGTTCCGTTTGATAGTCTAAACCAAGTGTTCCCCAGTTATCATTCATCATGTTTTTCTGAAATTCGCTCAAACGACCAGTGCGGAGAACAAAACTACGGACTTTGCGTTTATAGCGGCCATCTTCGGTAAATTCTGCGGTTTCAACGGTTTTACGTTTTTGATCAGCAAAAGTTTGTGTCATAAAAATCTTGTTCGTGAAAAAAATTGGCGGCGATTATACACGTTTTTCTCGTATAATAGGGCAAAATTTTTCCCAAGGTTGATTATGAAAATTGTCCGAGTGGCACTGTCTGTGCCGCTTCCTCGTTTATTTGATTATCTCGTTACCGATGATGCTTTATTACAAATCGGTATGCGCGTTCTTGTGCCTTTTGGCACACAAAAACGCGTAGCGATTGTGGCTGATTTCCCGACAAAATCGGACGTGCCAGAGGATAAGCTCAAAGCCATTCTTCAACCATTGGATTTAGCTCCGCTCTTTACCCCAATTTATTGGGATTGGTTGCATTGGGCAGCAAATTATTATCAAGCGGGATTAGGCGATGTGTTATTTCAAGCCTTGCCTGTGAAATTGCGTAACGGCGAAAGTGCGGTGAAAAATGACCGCACTTTTTGGAAAATTACAGATGCGGGGAAAAATGCTCTTGAACAAGGCCTGTTAAAACGCTCGAAAAAGCAAGTTGAAGCCCTACAATGCTTGTCTGAAACTGATCTTGAAAAAGGCAATAATGATTTTTCTTCTGCAATTTGGTCAGCCTTAAAAGCCAAAGGGTTTATTGAGGAAATTACTATCCAAACAACGCCCCTAAGCTGGCAACAAAGCTTAGGAGATAATCCAATTGTCAATGCTGAAAATCGTTTAACCTTAAATAAGCAGCAAGCCTTAGCGTTTAGTCAATTGCTCTTTCATTCTGGTTTCAACGTATGGCTGCTCGATGGGGTGACTGGTTCAGGCAAAACAGAAATTTATCTGCAGTATATTGAAGAAATTTTAAAATCGGGTAAACAAGTATTAGTACTTGTACCCGAAATCGGGCTAACGCCACAAACGGTGCACCGTTTCAAGGCGCGTTTCAACGTAGAAATTGATGTTCTTCATTCTAATTTAACCGATACGCAACGACTTCACGTATGGGATCGTGCGCGTTCGGGACAAAGTGCCATTGTGATTGGCACGAGATCGGCATTGTTCACGCAATTTTCTAATCTTGGTGCAATTATTTTGGACGAAGAACACGATGCGTCTTACAAACAGCAAGATAGCTGGCGTTACCACGCGCGAGACCTGGCTATTGTGCTAGCTCAAAAACTAAATATTGCCGTATTAATGGGGTCCGCCACGCCAAGTTTAGAAAGTATTAATAATGTACAAAACGGCAAATACCAACATTTAGTTTTATCAAAAAGAGCGGAGAATTCTACCGCACTTCGTCATTTCGTTATTGATTTGAAAAATCAAAACATACAAAATGGGTTATCAAGACCCTTATTGGAACGAATGAAAGCCCACCTCGAAAAAGGCAATCAAGTGTTGCTTTTCTTGAATCGTCGCGGCTTTGCCCCTGTATTGCTTTGCCATGAATGTGGTTGGATTGCACAATGCCCTCATTGTGAAAAACCTTATACCTATCATCAGCATCAAAATGTATTGCGTTGTCATCATTGTGGTGCACAGAAAACTATTCCTCGACAATGTGGTGATTGTGGCTCGACTCATTTAGTCACCACAGGTCTCGGCACGGAACAATTAGAAGAAACCTTGAAAATGCTATTTCCTCATTATTCTGTGGCCCGAATAGACCGCGATAGCACTGCGCGTAAAGGAAAATTGGAAGGTTATTTAGAAGATATTCAACAAGGCAAAAGTCAAATTTTGATTGGTACACAAATGCTTGCGAAAGGACATCATTTCCCGAATGTTACTCTCGTTGCCTTAGTGAATGTAGATAGTGCATTATTTTCACTGGATTTTCGTGCAGAAGAACGTTTAGCTCAACTTTATATTCAAGTTGCTGGACGTGCAGGGCGTGCCGATAAACAAGGCGAAGTCGTGCTACAAACACATTATCCTGATCATCCTTTGCTCACTACGTTATTAGCGAATGGCTACCAAGCTTTTGCAAAAGAAACCTTACAATTACGTCATTCAATGGGATTGCCACCTTTCACTTTTCAGGCGTTATTCAAAGCACAGGCTCGACATTCTGAGCTTGCAGAAAATTGCTTAAGCCACGTTGCAGATTTTTTTAAATCGAAGCAAATTATGGGATTGCAAATGCTTGGCCCAATGCCTGCACCGTTCAGCAAAAAAGCAGGGCAATATCGCTGGCAGTTATTATTGCAACATCCGTCAAGAATGACGTTGCAAAAAGCATTGAGAGAATATCAACAAGCCGAACTTGAAAAAAGCAGCCAAGTGCGGTTAATTTTGGACGTCGATCCACAAGACTTATCATAAAAAATGCGGTGAAAACTCACCGCACTTTCTCTATGAAATCTATTTGAAATCTTCGACATCACCCAATAGACAGGCATATTTTGCCGTATTGGGACTGGACTCCAAGGCAATTTTTAATGCCATCGTCAGAGGAACAGACAGTAGCATTCCCACGGTTCCAAGTAACCATCCCCAAAACAATAATGAAAGGAACACCACTAAAGTTGAAAGCCCTAATCGTTGGCCCATCATTTTAGGCTCAATAATGTTACCGACAACCATATTGATCGCAATAACACCGATTGCCACACCAAAACCAACACCAAAACCATTTAGTAATAAGGCTTGCACAATAATTGGAATAGCCGCAATGATAGAACCAATATTCGGAATATAATTCAGCAAGAAACTCAAAGTTGCCCACAAAATGGCATATTGAACCCCACAGGCTTCCAACAAAATAAAAATACCAACACCAGTAAGCAAGCTCGTGATACTTTTAATGCCGAGATAACCAATTACGCCTTGCAAAACTCGGTCAATATGGCGTTCTTCTTTGGCGGCATCATGAGGGGTTGAACTAATCACCATAGCAAATTTATGTTTCATCGTTGGCGCTTCAACAAGCATAAAAATCACGACCAACACCAAAACAAACACATTACTCACTACACCAGAGAAATTCAGCAATACTCGACTCACAAAATTCATAATGATGCTTGGGTCAAAATTTTCTTGGATGGTTTCACGCGAAAGCGTGAAAGGCAGATTGAAGCGTTGCAGCAATCCAGTTAAATCACTCACGCGTTGTGAAAGCAAAACTTTATATTGTGGAATAGATTGAGTAAATTCTCTTGCCGTGCTGTTAATCAGCCCGACTAAGAAGAAAAACACCAAAGAAATCAAGACGAAAAGCAAAGTAATGGCCAACCAATGAGGAATTCGGCGTTGCGTCATTGCCTTAATTATCGGTGAACAAATTATCGCGATAAATAGCGATAGCAAGAATGGCACCACAATTTCTGCCGCCAATGCTACGCCAGCTAAGATAATAATCACCGAAGCAATGCTAAGCAAAGTGCGGTGTAAATTTAAATTATTTTTCACTAAATCGCCTCCTCGTTTTCTTCGCCCGTGCGAATCCGGATCGCTCGCTCAACGTTATAAACAAAAATTTTGCCGTCACCGATTTTGCCTGTTTGTGCCGTTTCAATAATCGCTTCAATACATTGATCCACAAGCTCATCAGGAACCACTACTTCCAATTTCACTTTCGGCAAAAAATCCACCATATATTCCGCACCACGATAAAGTTCTGTATGACCTTTTTGGCGACCAAATCCGCGTACTTCCGTGATTGTCATACCAGAAATACCAATATCTGAAAGACTTTCTCGCACATCATCTAATTTAAACGGTTTGATCATTGCTTCGATTTTTTTCATGCTATTTCTCCAGATTTTCACGTCTTGCAGATTTAGGACGGAAACTCTCAATGATTTCAGGCTTGGTATCAATATATAAGCCGTTAATCAGTTGCAAACAATAAGGCACCGCGCTGAAAATGCCTTTTACAAGCACATTTCCCTCTTTATCTTTCACGCCTTCCAAGGTTTCTTTAATCGCTTTAGGCTGACCCGGAAGATTTAAAATCAGGCTTTCCTTACGAATCACACCCACTTGGCGAGATAAAATTGCGGTGGGCACAAAATGCAAACTCACTTGACGCATTTGTTCACCAAAACCTGACATTTCTCGATCTGCTACCGCAAGGGTGGCATCAGGCGTTACATCGCGTTTTGCAGGCCCTGTTCCACCGGTTGTCAGCACTAAATGGCAACCTTGTTCATCCACTAGCTCTTTTAATGTTTGTTCAATAACTGGCTGCTCATCGGGGATTAATCTTGTTTCCAAATGGAAAGGATCGACAAGTGCTTGTTCTAACCAAGCCTGTAATTCTGGGATGCCTTGATCTTGATATACGCCTGCTGATGCACGATCAGAAACAGACAACAAACCAATTTTTAAAAGTGCGGTCATATTTTTCCTTATTTTTATAAATGATTTTGACGTGATTGGATAAATCAAAAATGCGGTAAAAACTTACCGCACTTTTGAAGGGCTAGAAGAATAAGATTCCGCCCCAAACGATACCAACAATACAAAGAGCAATAAATACCGATGCAGAACCTTGATCTTTCGCTCGTCCTGAAAGTTCGTGGCGTTCTGTACCAATGCGATCAACAACTGCCTCTACCGCACTGTTTAAAAGTTCCAACGCCATCACAAGCAAAACAGAAGAAATCATCAAGATAATTTCCATTTTTGTCTCACCTAGGAAAAAGGCAAGAGGAATTAAAATGCAGGCTAAAAAACATTCGTGGCGAAAAGCCGTTTCATTTTTAAACGCACTTTTTAAGCCTTGTAATGAATATTTAGTGGAGTTGATTAAATGGGTTAGCCCCGTCGTTTTATACATAACTTTTCCTATTTTTATAAACGCTTCGCCTCGATTACGTCATCTAATTTTGCTAATCGAGCCAATATTTTACTTAAACTTTCAACATTATGGAGTTCAATTTCCATATCAATGGTAGCAAGCTGTTTTTTGGTATCAGCACGGCTTGAAACCCCTAACACGCTAATTTTTTCATTTGCCAGAACCGTCGTAATATCACGTAATAAGCCATTGCGATCGCCTGCCGCAATACGGATATTAATATGAAACCCACTTGCGTAATTTTCGCCCCAAATAGATTCCACCACGCGCTCGGGGTGAGCTGCTTGCAAATCTAAGAATTGTTCACAATCCGCTCGGTGAATAGAAATACCACGCCCCATTGTGATATAACCAACAATCGCATCACCTGGAATTGGTTGGCAGCAACGTGCAATATGATGCATAAGATTGCCCACGCCTTCCACAATCACATAGCCATTTTTTTTCTCAGATTTCTGCTGAGAATTCACCGCACTTTTGTTAGCAACATGGCGTAAAATTTCTTGATCAGCCTCTT
This sequence comes from Haemophilus sp. oral taxon 851 str. F0397, assembly GCF_000242295.1. Classification (NCBI taxonomy): domain Bacteria; kingdom Pseudomonadati; phylum Pseudomonadota; class Gammaproteobacteria; order Pasteurellales; family Pasteurellaceae; genus Haemophilus; species Haemophilus sp. oral taxon 851. The sequence goes on along the minus strand of NZ_JH591082.1, from coordinate 185,036 downwards.
CAGCGGTCACCTTAATCAATTTACTTTGCAAGAAATTGATTAAGTTATTTAAACGAATATCGCCACTGCCAATGCCCGCATAAAGATCGTCCAAATTTTTCAAGTTATAGCGTGGTAACGCATAAGGTTCCACTTGCTTAATACTTAAATTTAAACGCGCTAATTCATTATCGAGTAATTCTTTACCCGCTGGAATATTTTTATCGCGATCTTGTTTTTTAAACCACGCTTGGATTTTGGCGCGAGATTTTGCCGTGTGAGTAAATCCTAAATTTGGATTTAGCCAGTCACGGCTCGGATTCGGATTTTTCTGGGTAATAATATCGATTTGATCACCCATTTGTAGCTGATAGGTAAATGGCACAATCCGTCCTGCCACTTTTGCCCCGATGCAGCGATGACCAATTTCACTATGAATTGCATAAGCAAAATCTAATGGTGTAGATCCCGTTGGCAAATCCACTACTTCGCCTTTTGGCGTAAACACATATACACGATCATCAAACACTTGGCTACGCAACTCTGCCATCACTTCGCCTGAATCCGTAATATCATCTTGCCAAGCTAACAATTTGCGCAACCATGCAATTTTCTCTTCGTAGGCAGACATACTGCCTGTATTGCCTTCTTTATATTTCCAGTGGGCCGCCACACCTAACTCTGCATCATCATGCATTTGTTGGGTTCGAATTTGCACTTCAATTGGCTTGCCGCCTTTACCTAAAACAACAGTATGAATAGATTGATAACCGTTCGGTTTCGGGTTCGCGACATAATCGTCAAATTCTTTGGGTAAGTGTTTAAATTGAGTATGAACAATCCCAAGTGCGGTATAACAATCTTGCAATTTTTGCACGATAATTCTGACCGCTCTTACATCATATAAACCACTAAACTCAAGATGCTTTTTCTGCATTTTTCGCCAAATGCTATAAATATGTTTCGGACGACCATAGACTTCCACTTGCTCGATATTTTCACGTAAATAACCGCTCAACTCAGTTACGAAATCAGCAATGTAATGTTCACGATCAAGGCGACGCTCCTGCAATAATTTAGCAATAGCGCGATATTGTTCAGGATGGAGATAACGGAAGCAGTAATCTTCTAACTCCCATTTCAACTGACCAATCCCAAGACGATTGGCAAGAGGGGCATAAATATTAGAACATTCTTTGGCGGCAAGGACTTTGTCCTCCTCTGCACAACGATGCTCTGCATCACGCAAGAAAGTAATACGTTCGGCAAGTTTGATAATCACGCAACGGAAATCATCCACCATCGCCAATAACATACGGCGAACATTATCCACTTGTAATGCGTTAGCGGAATGGCTGGCATTGAGTTGACGGATGTTATCCATCTCCAACACGCCTTTAAGTAATTTAGTGATTTTCGCACTAAATTTTTCTTTTAGGCTTTCCCAGTCTGTTAATTTATTTGCAACGATAGGAAACAACATGGCAGTAAGCAATGTTTCTGCATCCATATTAAGTTCGTGCAAAATTTCTACCATTTCCACGCCAGACTGGAGCATCAAGGTAGCATTCTTCATTTCATCGGGATGGGTGCTCATTAAGTCACGTGCGTAATACCACGCATCGATCAAACTTTTTTCTGTTTGTTCTGCCAGTTTTAAGCCAGCGCACCATTGTTCAATCACAAAATCCTGCGGATTTAACAAATGAGAACCACGAACAGCAACCATAACACCCCCTTGTTGATGAAGAGCAAGCAACTTCCTGTCGCTTTTATTTTGGGTGGATATTGTACCGAATAACCGAGTTATTTTATAGTGAATAACGTTATCGATTCCAAATGCCCCGTATGAGGGAACATATCTATCACCGCACTTTTTTCAATCTTGTAGCCAAAATCGCGTAAAATTTCCGCATCACGCACTAATGTTGCGGGATTACAAGACACATATAAAATTTTATCTGCTTTCAACTCGCACAAAGCATTTAACGCGAAAGCTGCGCCGCTGCGGGGAGGATCAAGCAAAATTTTATTGAACGACTGATGTGCCCAAGGTTGTTCAACAAAGGATTGGTCAAGATCGGCTTGGAAAAATTCAATATTCTTGATTTGGTTTCTTTCGGCATTTTGCGCCGCTTTTTGAACCATTTCAAAAACGCCTTCAATTCCTACCGCACTTTTCACGTGTTTGGCGAGAGGAAGGGTAAAATTTCCCATACCGCAAAATAAATCGAGTACGCAATCTTGTTGGCTCAATTCAAGCCAATCCAAGGCTGTATTTACCATACGTTCATTTAATGAACGATTTACTTGGATAAAATCACGAATATCAAAATGTAATTTTATGCCATCAGAAAATTGATAATAAGGTGAATCGCCATGGATTTGTTCAATGCCTTCATCGCTTTGTAAAAACAGCATTAACTTTTCTTGTTCAGCAAATTTAAGTAATAAAGTGTGGTCAATTTCTACAAGTTTTTTGGTGTAACGTAACAACATTGCGACGCCATTATCTGCCGCCACAAGTTCAATATGCCCAAGCTGTTTCGGCGCAGAGAATTGTTCTAAAAGTGCGGTTAATTTAGGCAGTAAATAATTAATTGCAGGTTCTGCCACTTCGCAAGATTGAACGGTAATTAAATCGTTGGTATTTTTCTGACGAAAGCCCATCTCGATTTGTTTTGTGCTTGGGTTAAACCATAAACTCAAACGCACACGACGACGATACGCCCAAGCATCGCCACAAATCATAGGTTGAAATGAAATCGGTTCTGACTGTAATTTACTTAATCGTTTAAACAATGCGGATTCTTTCGCTTTCCTCTGCATTTCAATAGGAATATGTTGTCCTTGGCAACCACCACAACGCATAAAATGAGCACATTTAGGTGCTAAACGTTCAGAACTTTTTACTAACCATTTTTTTGCAATGGCGTGTCCATATTGGCGTTTATCCTCCAGAATACGACATTCCACTTTTTCGTGCGGAAGTGCATTTTCAATAAACCAAGTTTTACCATTAATTTTCGCCACGCCTAAACCTTGATAATCTAAATCAAGAATATCAGCCGTAATGGTTTGAACATTGTTTGTTTTTTGCTTTGGGGTATAAAGAAGAACCATTGTTTGAAGAATTACGCCAAATTAGTTAAGTATACACATTACAGAATTGTGATTCATTGATATCCCATTTGATACTTTGATCCCGCAAATATTGGCATAATTTTTATTTAGAGTAAATCACTGATAAGAAAAGGTGTAAGTGGCAACCGCATTTACTGTACCACTAGTGATATTTCCATCTTTATATAAGCCAGTAATCGCTGTTTTTTATACTCTTTTTATAGCCAATTTTCCAGTAAGTATACTTACTAGTGTTATCTCTTTACAGAGATAACACAAAACATCTTGCTAAGAAATTTTCTATAAAAAGGAATGAAAAATGAACAAGTTTAAAATAACTGTTACTACAACATTACTCGGTTTATCATTAATGAGTTTATCTACTTACTCTTATGAATTAACTCTTGAACAATCAAACATACAAGTAGCAATGAGTGGGCGCGTAAAGCAGGCAGCTCTTGAAATGGGTGCAGGTAATTATTCTAAAGCTATAGAATATGCTGAACCTGTAGCAAACGCACCTATTAAAGAATTTAACCAACATGTGATTGCAGGGGCTCAAGCTGTCCTCGGCCATAGTTATTTAGCTAAGAAGAATAGAAAGAAAGCAATATTATGGTTTCAAAAATCTTGTAAAAATGGCTTTTCTAATGGTTGCAAAATGTTAGAAGAAATTAAGAAATAGTAAAATGAATGATCTATTTATTAGTTCTGGAATTCTTATAGTTTTACTTTTAATTGCATTATTTGGATTAAAAGTAATGAATATAGAAAGAACAATTGGAAAAATTATCGTACTTGTGTCATTAAGTGTTGGATATGCTTTTACCTTAGGCGAGGTTCTTACATTTAATAATGAAAATATGCCTATCTTAAATTGCATTCAGTTAGCATATTACTCTGCAATAAGTTTCTTTGTTTTCGGCTTTGCCGGATTATTTTTTAGCACAAAAGCGGGAGTAAGTGAAAACGGTTTAAAATAAACATCATAGGCAAACATTGTTTGCCTTTATTTTTGCTTTACATTTTTAAAAAATCATTTTAACAAGAGAATGTGCTGTGAAAATAATTCTCGGCTTTTTAGCGGTTTATCGCCAAGATAAGGTTTAAGTGCAATACGAGTAAAACGTTTTGCCGCTTGACGAACCGCCTCATCGGAAAAATCGAGAGCTTCAAAGGCTAACAAATCTCTTCCGTAAAAGGTGAGATTATCTTTCACTAAGGACGCGATAAAACCTTTTTCCTCACGATAACGATATGTCATTGAGAAATCGACTGGCTCGCCAGACCCTGCACAATGCAGAAAATCCACGCCGTAACCGAGAATTTGTAAAAGTTGAAATTCAAAAAGACGCAGAGTTGGCTCAACGTTGGTTTCAGTTGCCAAGCCTGTTAAGCATTTTAAATAATGTTGAAACAGCGAAGGATTCGGCGTTTCAGGCTCAATGACACGAGTCAGTAACTCATTCACATAAAAACCGCTATAAAGTGCGGTTTGTTGTAAAGGAAGTGTTATTGCGGCGGGTTCTGCTTTAGTGAGGGTTTTCAATGAGCTTTTTCCCGTCCAACGCAACAATAAAGGTGTGAAAGGCTGCAAAACCGACTTCCAAGATGAACGCTTTGCTCGTGCCCCCTTGGCAATCACGGTTAGGCGACCGCTTTCTTCAGTAAACAAATCGACTAAAAGACTCGTTTCACTATAAGGGCGACGATGAAGAATAAAGCCACGCTGGAGTTCGGTTTGCACAATTAATTACCAGATAAACGCTCTACGGGTTGTAACACACATTGTTCCGCTAAAACTTCACCTAAATTAGTTTTTAGCACACTAAAATCATCGCGCTCTTGCCACGCCCAACGAATATTGCCGTAATTTTTACCGCGCTCAGAAATCATTAATGTCAATTTTTCTGACATAGAATTGAAAGTCACCGTAATGTGATGCAATGATTTTTTACGTTTTTTTTGAGTAGAATGAACAACACGAACTTGCTTATCATCTTTACACAAATAAACTTTAGCTTCACCTTTTTGCAAAGCCTTATCTACTTTTTCCACCTGCATCTTTTGCGGCTCTGGCTTCTTTGGTAAACCATTTTGAGCACAACCGACCAAGCAAAGTGCGGTTAAAATTAGAAACGTTTTTTTAAACATAACATCCTACTTGAAAAAGAAAAATGGGCGATTGCTCGCCCTAAAAATTATTTTTTATATTCATAAGAACCATCAGACTGACGAACAAATCGCGTACCGTTAGATAAACGCATTTCATTTACTCGCCCTTGGCTATTTACGGATACTGCAACTTTATCACCCGGTTTAAAACTACTTAAAACATTGCCCGCACCCGCTGCTTTACTCATTGAATTAACATCCGAAATATTAAGTTGATTGTCACGGAATACTTGCATAAGAGAAACGCCTTTAGGCACAGTTAATGTTTTCGCCGATGCAGTTGGTGCAGCTGCTTTCGTTGCAGGTTTGGCATCAACAATTTGAACTTTAGCTTCTTTTTTAACTTGAATCGGTTTGGCTTCAACAATTGGTGCTTTTCCTGCTGTTTTAGCGACGCTTTGTTCAGTTGTTTTTGCTGGTACATGTGCTTTTTCAGCAACCTTCACTTCTTTTTTCGCAATATCTTTATGCGCAACTTGTTGTTCTACTACTTTTTTCACCGGTTGAACTGGTGCTACAACAGTTGGCGCTTTTGGCTGTTCCACTTGAGCTTGAGTTTGTGGTTGCTCTGATTGAGCTGCTTGCATAGGTTTAGCTGAAGCTGAATCCATTGTATTTGAGGTTTGAACTGGAGATTGAGCCATATTTTGTGGCGTAACCATGTTTTGTGGCGCAGCCATGTTTTCTGCAGGTTGATTTTGAGCGGTAGCACTATTAACTGATTCATCTGCTTTTGGCGCATTTTCAGGTTGGTTAGCTTGCTCTGCAGCCATCTGATTTTGTGCAGGAGGATTATCTAAAATCGTGGTTTCAACTGGTTGATTTTGATCTAAAGATTGGAACTGCACGGGGATTTCATTGCTGTTAGATTGAGTGAAAGACTCAACGGTGTCAGAACTTGGTTTTAATGCAAAGAAAATAATTAATAAAATGACCAACGCCAAAATAGCCATAAATAAACGGCGATGTTTTGCTGGTAATACTTGCAACACTTTCCATTTTTCTGGTTGGCTTAAAGTACGTTTCTCCGCTTGCTCAATAGTTTCTGTGGCAATAGTTTCTGTGGCAATAGTTTCAGTTTTAATTTCTTCTTCAACCGCAGATATTGTCTCTTCTGAAGATACAGTCTGGACAACTGGTTCTTGCTCTGTTCTCAATGTTTCGCTAGAAATAAAAGGCGCGCTTTCTTGAGCTGGAGTATGGCCAAAAGTGGGTTCTTTACGCTCATGAAAATTTGTTTCTACATGATCTTTTTTAGCAAATAAACCTTTTGCTTTATTAAAAATTGACTCGCTAGGTTGCACCACTTTCTTTGGTGTAATTGGTTCAACTTGATTAAGACCTAAATCTAATTCATCTTGAGATGATTGTTCATTTTGATTTTTATTCATAGAATCCACTGGATTACTCCTGATACTTGTTGTTATTCATGTTAATTAGCCGCGGAAGTGCGGCGAAAAAATTACGCGATATTTTATCGGATCTTATTCCGCGTATAAAGTCTTATTTGGTTCGCCGGCAATTTCTCGTGCGAGTTTGGGAACAAGATAGCCAGATGTAAGAGATTGCAAGGTTTTATAAATTCGCATAGCCTCGATATCGCTAATCAGAAAATGGCTCGCCCCTTGCACTTTATCTAGCAAATGCAAGTAATAAGGCAAAATTCCTGTTTGAAAAAGTTTATCGCTCAATATTTTTAGAATTTGTGCGTCATCATTCACGCCTTTTAGCAAAACGGATTGATTCAAAAGCGTGACATTCACGGCTTTTAATTTTTGCATCGCATTAGCAAAAATTTGATCAATTTCATTTGGGTGATTAATGTGTGTCACCATAACTGTTTGCAAACGAGTTTCGGCTAATAAAGTGCAGAATTCATCAGTAATCCGTTGCGGAATCACAACAGGCAAACGAGTGTGAATACGCAAACGTTGTAAGTGCGGTATGTTTTCCAAATGTTTTATTAACCACACTAACTCATGATCTTTCGCCATTAAAGGATCACCGCCTGAAAAAATCACTTCTTCAATTTCAGGATGCACCGCAATGTAATCTAATGCCAGTTGCCAGCTTTTTTTATTTCCTGGGTTTTCGTCGTAAGGAAAATGTCGGCGGAAGCAATAACGACAATTCACCGCACAACCGCCCTTCGCCATAAAGAGCAAGCGGTTTTGATATTTATGAAGAATGTTCGGCACGGCATTGGCATTTTTTTCTTCTAATGGATCCGTACTAAATCCTTCGGCTTGTACAAACTCTAGATCAGAACACATCACTTGCAAGAAAAGGGGATCTTGCGGATTACCTTTTTCTATTTTATCGATGAAAGGTTGTGGTACGCGAAGAGAAAAAAGTTTCCGCGCAGCAATAGATTGCTCAAAATCATCTTCTGGTAAATTTAAGGCTTTTAGCAATAATTTAGGATCTGAAATCGCATTTTTTAGAATTGTGAGCCAATTTTGTTCTTCTCTAATGACGGGTTCTTGGGTTAAAATACGCACTTTTCAAACCATCTCTAATTTTTAGGATATTAAAAATATGGCTACATATACTACCAGTGATTTCAAACCAGGTCTAAAATTTATGCAAGACGGTGAACCTTGCGTAATCGTTGAAAATGAATTCGTAAAACCAGGTAAAGGTCAAGCTTTCACCCGTACTCGTATTCGTAAATTAATTTCAGGCAAAGTATTAGACGTAAACTTCAAATCTGGTACTTCGGTTGAAGCTGCTGATGTTATGGATCTTAACTTAACTTATTCATACAAAGACGATGCATTCTGGTACTTCATGCACCCAGAAACATTTGAACAATACTCTGCTGATGCAAAAGCTGTAGGTGATGCAGAAAAATGGTTATTAGACCAAGCAGATTGTATCGTGACTTTATGGAATGGTGCGCCAATTACTGTTACTCCACCAAACTTTGTTGAATTAGAAATCGTCGATACAGACCCAGGTCTTAAAGGCGATACAGCAGGTACTGGCGGTAAACCAGCAACATTAAGCACTGGCGCAGTAGTAAAAGTGCCTCTTTTCGTTCAAATCGGTGAAGTAATCAAAGTAGATACTCGTTCTGGCGAATACGTATCTCGCGTAAAATAATTACTTAGATGACAAAAGTGCGGTTAATTTCTACGGTATTATTTAGAAATAGTATAAATATCTAAAATGGATAAAACCACATTCAATTTCAATGCCTTTCCGAAGTATAAAATCGGAAAGGCATTTTTTATAAATTTAGTTTTTCTAAAAAATGATAAACCAAAGCCAATAAAATTCAGCCTTGTTTTATTTTTCATTGCAGTATAGAATTTTTCCTACTTTTAGTCGGGGTGCCACAAGATGGCTGAGATGATACCCGTGAACCTGAAACAGTTAGCACTGACGTAGGAAACTAATATGCAAAAATACTTTCTCATTCTTCATACCTCTTTTCATTCCTTTTCTATCGTTACTTTTAGTAGTTAATCCTTAGGTTAGTGCTATGGTGCATATTCAGGATCTTAGTCTTGCTTTTGGAGAACAAGTACTATTTGAACACCTTGATTTAACGCTTTTGCCTAATGAGTGGGTGAGTTTACTTGGCTGCTCTGGTGTAGGTAAATCAACGCTTTTGAGATTAATTGCAGGGCTTGATATACAAGGGAAAATCCAAGGCAATATCATCTCACATCCAAATATTCGAGTGGCATGGTTACCACAAAAAGATACCCTTTATCCCTGGCTTTCAATTGTTGATAACGTCCAATTAGAAAACGTACTATTTGGAAATAAATCTGCAAAAACAACTCTTCAAGCAAAAGCACTACTTGAACAAGTGGGTATGTCAGAGCATCTGCATAAAAACTGTGCTCAATTATCTGGAGGGCAAAAACAAAGAGTGGCACTCGCTCGAGTATTAATGCAAAACGCTGATTTAGTTTTACTTGATGAACCTTTCTCTGCTCTTGATGCGATTAGTCGTTACCAATTACAAAACTTGGCCTATGAACTATTAAAAAATAAATCAGTGTTATTAGTTACCCATGATCCTCAAGAAGCATTACGCTTAAGCCAACGTATTTTTGTATTACGTTCACCGCAGCCTAATCAATCAGCATTATCCGATGTCATAAAACCTGAAGGTAAAGCACCACGAGATCTAAACCAAAACAATTTGTGGATGCTCCAACAGCAATTATTGAACGAGTTATTAGAGGGAAAAAGATGAAACTTAGCCTTCTTAAACCGCTCTTTATTGGAATTATATTGCTTTGTCTTTGGCAACTTATTGGTGTATTCGGTGATTTTCCCCATTACATATTTCCTTCTCCGCAAGCTGTATGGCTGCAATTAACTTCTCATTCAGAACTGCTTTGGCAACATACACTAATCACCTTAATTGAAATTGGCTTAGGGCTGCTACTGGGTTTTCTTTTTGGATTGTCATCAGCCCTATTACTCTCTTTTTCGCCTAAAATATCGTCCTTACTATTACCGGTTTTAGTGATTTCTCAAGCGATTCCTGTTTTTGCTATCGCTCCGATACTCGTACTTTGGCTAGGTTATGGAATGCCATCAAAAATTGTTATGGCTATTCTCATTATCTATTTCCCCGTAACTGCAGCTTGTTACGATGGCTTACGCAATACGCCTAAAGCTTGGCTCGATCTCGCTAAAACGTTCAAACTCTCATCTTTACGTTTATTACTTAAAGTACGTTTACCAGCTGCTTTACCTGCATTTGCATCAGGCTTTCGAATCGCTGTTTCAGTCGCCCCGATTGGTGCCGTAATCGGAGAATGGGTAGGTTCATCAGAAGGGCTTGGCTATTTAATGATCCATGCCAACGCTCGTATGCAGGTAGATTTAATGTTTGCCGCATTGCTGATCTTAGTGGCAATTTCGCTTTGTTTATATTTCAGCATCGATTGGCTACTACGCCGTTTTATTTGGCACGTTTAACACTTCATGACAAAAGGAGACAAAAATGAAGAAAATCATCCGTTATTTCAGTCTTGTAATTGGACTCAGCGCCAGTTTTACCAGTTTGGCAAGAGAGAAAATTAGCTTAATGCTTGATTGGTATGTGAACCCTGATCACGCAGCGATCATCGTGGCGCAACAAAAAGGCTTTTTTGAAAAAAATAACTTAGATGTCGAAATTATCGAACCAGCCGATCCATCGTTACCGCCTAAATTGGCTGCTGCAGGAAAAGTGGATTTAGCCATTAATTATCAACCTCAACTTTATCAACAAGTTGCGGAAGGATTACCTTTAGTGCATGTCGGCTCTCTGATTTCCAGCCCATTAAATAGCGTAGTGGTTCTAAAAAATAGCAATATCAAAACGCTTGCCGACCTGAAAGGGAAAAAAGTGGGCTATTCAGTCAGTGGCTTTGAGGATGTATTACTCGATACCATGCTCCACTCTATCGGGCTCAGCAACCAAGACGTAAAATTGGTGAATGTGAATTGGTCGCTTTCCCCTTCCCTTTTAACAGGACAAGTCGATGCGGTCATCGGGGCATTTCGTAATTTCGAACTGAATCAAATCCATTTAGAAAAACAAGAAGGCGTGGCATTTTTCCCAGAACAATATGGTGTGCCAGCTTATGATGAATTGATTTTAGTGGCGAATAGAAACAGTCTTGCCTCTAAAAAAATTTCTGCTTTTTTGACCGCACTTGAGCAAGCTACAGCCTATCTACAAAGCCATCCAGATGAAGCATGGCAAGCTTTTGTGAACCATAAGCCAAAAGAACTCAATACAGAATTAAATCAATTAGCGTGGAAAGATACCTTGCCTTTATTAGCAACGAAACCTCGTCAATTGGATGCCAAACGTTATCAACAAATGGCGGAATTTATGCATCAAAAAGGCTTGATTCCAAAAGCACTTGAATTGAAAGACTATACTGTCGAATTACAGTAAGGGAAAATGATGATCAAGCAACTCATTCAGCAAGCACAACCTTATTGGAAGCAATATGTTGAGCATGAATTTGTGCAGCAACTTGCAAAAGGCACCTTGCCAAAAGCTTGTTTTCAACACTATTTAAAACAAGATTACATCTATCTTTTCCATTATAGCCGTGCTTTTGCCTTAGGCGTGTTCAAGGCGAGAAATTTTGCCGAAATGGACATGCCGCGTAAAACGCTCGACATTCTTTGCCAAGAAATCCAATTACATTTGGATTACTGCCGACAATGGGAAATAAGTGAACAGGAAATATTCCAAACACCAGAAAGTGCAGCATGTATTTCCTATACACGTTACCTGCTTGATTGTGGAATGATGGGTGGCTTACCAGAGCTATATGCAGCTGTTACGCCTTGTGCTTTAGGTTACGCACAAGTCGCCCGCTACATCACAGAAAATTATCCAAAACTACCAAGCAATCCTTATCAAGCATGGATTGACGCATACTCGGCACCAGAATATCAACAAGCCGCACAAGAAACTGTTGATTTTCTTACCGCACTTTGTGAGCCACTTAATGATTCTCAAATAGCTAATATCCAACAGATTTTTACCACAGCCACTCGAATGGAAATCGGATTTTGGCAAATGGGATTCGATTTAGCATAAAAATGAAGGTGTAAAATGAAATCAGTTTATTTATCAAAAATCTGTGAACAGAATCCATTGATTCATAATATTACCAATATTGTTGCGGCAAATTTTAGTGCCAATGGTTTACTTGCTTTGGGTGCATCACCGTTGATGTCTGCTAATATTGAAGAAATGATTGAACTACCAAAAATCAGCCAAGCATTAGTCATCAATATCGGGACAGTCATTGGTCAAGAGCGAGATGCCATGTTACTAGCGGGTAAAACAGCGAATTCAATAGGTATTCCTGTGGTGCTTGATCCTGTTGGAGTAGGCGCGACTAGCTACCGACGCGAAACTATCCGTCAATTATTGGCTGAAGTGAAATTTACCTTAATCCGAGGTAACGCGGGTGAACTTGCAGCAATTGCAGGTGCAAACTGGCAAGCAAAAGGCGTCGATGCAGGACAAGGAAAAACAAATCTACAAGAGGTTGCTCAACGTGTTGCACAACGCTATGGATGTACGGTGCTAATTAGTGGCGAGGTCGATATTATCAGTGATGGTCAGCAAACTGCCACAATCCATAACGGTACGCCGCTATTTCCAAAAGTCACCGCATCGGGTTGTTTATTAAGTGCAGTATGCGCAGCATTTTTAGCCGTTGATGAAGGTAAACATTTTTCAGCAACACTCGAAGCTTGTGCTGCTTACACCATTGCAGGAGAGATTGCGGCTAAAAACTTAACCACACAAGTTGGGCAGTTCCAAATTCGCTTACTTGATGAATTGTCTGCTTTAACACCTAATGTAATAGAACAAAATGCGGAGGTGAAATATGTCTAACATCGCACAAGTATTGACTATTGCTGGTTCTGACAGCGGTGGTGGAGCTGGAATTCAAGCCGATCTCAAAACCTTTCAAATGCAGGGTGTTTTTGGCACTTCAGTGATTACTGCAGTCACTGCTCAAAACACACTTGGCGTATTTGATATTCACCCAATTCCACTGAACACGATTCAAGCACAACTGGAAGCGGTCAAAAATGACTTTCAGATTGCAAGTGCCAAAATTGGTATGCTTGGCACAGCAGATATTATTGAATGTGTTGCTGATTTTTTAAGTCATCGCCCATTTGGCACATTAGTGGTTGATCCTGTGATGATTGCGAAAGGTGGAGCGCCTTTATTGCAACAACAAGCAGTTTCCGCATTAAGCAAATATTTATTGCCACTTGCCGATGTGATTACACCTAATATTCCCGAAGCAGAAGCTTTAACAGGCATCAAAATTTCTGATACAGCCAGCATTCAACAAGCTGCGTTAGACTTGCAAAAACAAGGAGCAAAGAATGTGATTATTAAAGGTGGACATTCGCTCAATTCACAAAGTCAGCAATGCCAAGATTGGATCCTTTTACAAAATGCTGAGCATCTTGTTTTAGAAAGTCCGCGTTTCGATACACAACATACTCACGGTACAGGCTGTACTTTTTCAGCCTGCTTAACGGCAGAATTAGCCAAAGGCGCGCCATTAAAAAGTGCGGTAAAAACTGCTAAAGATTTTATTACGGCAGCCATCTCTCACCCATTGAATATTGGTCATGGACATGGACCAACAAATCATTGGGCTTACAGTCGCCTTTAAGGATTGAAAGATGAAAAATATTCAAGAAATTTTACCGCTCTATTTTGTAGCAGGCACACAAGATTGCCGACATTTAGGTGATAATCCAGCTGATAACTTGCTTTCTGTTCTTAGACAAGCTTTAGAAGGTGGAATTACCTGTTTTCAATTTCGCGATAAAGGCAAATTCTCACTCGAAAATTCGCCAGATGAACAGCGCTCCTTAGCCATTAAGTGCCGAGACTTATGTCGTCAATATAATGTGCCATTTATTGTTGATGACAACGTTGATTTAGCATTGGAAATTGAAGCGGATGGAATTCATGTTGGACAAAGCGATACGCCTGTAAAAACGATTCGAGCAAAAACCAATAAACCTCTGATTATTGGTTGGTCGGTCAACCGATTAGATGAAGCCAGAATCGGAGAGGAATTATCTGAAATCGACTATTTTGGTGTTGGTCCAATTTTCACAACCCAGTCAAAAGAAAATCCTTCCCCGACTCTAGGAATGGAATTTATTCAAACCTTGAGAAATGGAGGTATCACCAAACCTCTTGTAGCGATTGGAGGGATAAAACTAGAACATGTGAAACCCCTACGGAAATACGGCGCAGATGGTGTTGCTGTGATCACAGCCATAACTCAAGCAAATAATATAAAATCAGCAACGCAAGCTTTAAAGGAAGAAAGTAATATAGTTAACTCATAATCAAAATAAAAGACAAGCAATTGTCATAGGGCAAAATTTGGAGCCCATAATTTTATTTAATATAGGATAATTCAAGCGGTTAAATCTTTATATCAGAACCAGATAAACTGAATTTCTAATTAGGATTTGACCGCACTTTCCTTTACAAGCCAAATATTTTCTCTACAATACCCCACCTAACGATTTGCCTAGCGCAAATCCCTGACCTGAAATCAGACAAAAGAGAATATTATGACAACCCAATTCAAACCAGAATTACTTTCCCCAGCTGGCTCTCTCAAAAATATGCGCTATGCTTTTGCCTATGGTGCAGACGCCGTTTATGCAGGCCAACCTCGTTATAGCTTGCGTGTACGTAACAATGAATTTAATCATGCCAATTTAAAAATCGGGATCGATGAGGCCCATGCGCTTGGCAAAAAATTCTATGTGGTCGTAAACATTGCACCGCATAACTCCAAACTCAAAACCTTTATCAAAGATTTACAACCTGTGATTGACATGGGCCCTGATGCCTTAATTATGTCTGACCCAGGCTTAATTATGTTGGTGCGTGAAAACTTCCCCGATATTGATATTCATCTTTCTGTACAAGCAAATGCGGTAAACTGGGCAACGGTAAAATTCTGGAAACAAATGGGGTTAACGCGTGTGATTTTATCGCGCGAATTATCCATCGAAGAGATCGCTGAAATTCGCCAACATGTGCCCGATATCGAACTCGAAATTTTCGTACACGGTGCGTTGTGCATGGCGTATTCTGGCCGTTGCTTGCTTTCTGGCTATATCAACAAACGCGACCCAAACCAAGGTACTTGCACGAATGCTTGCCGTTGGGAATACAAAATGGAAGAAGGCACTACGGATGAAGTGGGCAACATCGTGCCGAAAATCGATCCCGCTCAACAAATCGAAGTGAAAAATGTGGCGCCAACTTTAGGCGAAGGTGCGGTAACAGATAAAGTTTTCCTTTATACCGAATCACAAAAGCCAGACGAGCAAATGACGGCTTTTGAAGATGAGCACGGCACCTATTTTATGAACTCAAAAGATCTGCGTGCAGTACAACACGTGGAAAAATTGACCGCACTTGGTGTGCATTCTTTAAAAATCGAAGGTCGTACTAAATCATTCTATTACTGCGCAAGAACCGCACAAGTTTACCGCAAAGCCATTGATGATGCGGCTGCGGGCAAACCATTTGATGAAAGCTTAATGGATACGTTGGAATCCCTTGCTCATCGTGGTTATACCGAAGGTTTCTTACGTCGTCATACACACGATGAATACCAAAATTACGAATACGGTTATTCTATTTCTGATCGTCAACAGTTTGTCGGTGAATTTACTGGTAAACGTAACGAACAAGGTATGGCTGAAGTGGCGGTGAAAAACAAATTCTTGCTTGGAGATGAAGTGGAAATGATGACACCACAAGGCAACATCGTCTTTAAGATTGAAAAAATGCTAAATCGTAAAAATGAAGCAGTTGATGCAGCACTAGGTGATGGGCATTTTGTGTTCTTAGACGTACCACAAGATATCAACTTAGACCACGCTTTACTAATGCGTAATTTAGTCAATAGCAATACAAGAAATCCACATAATTAAATGACAAAAAATTATTTGTTAAAAAAATGTTGCGTTTTTGTATTTTATTATTATAATACGCCACATACCTGATTTGTTAATTCAACAACTCATAGTATGACTCCAAATATTTTTGCCCTTTCAGCTTTTGAAAGGGCTTTTTTTATTCGGAATATTCTGCGACCTCAAACCAACTTTCTAGAATCAAACAAGCAGAGATCCCATCTACTTTACCTTTTTTTAAGGCACGAAAACCGCCTCTGTCAAAAATTTCACTACGAGCCTCTGTTGTTGTTAGACGTTCATCTTGCAACTGAACATTAACGCCAAAACGACCTTGTAAACGATTTGCAAATTTACGAGCACGCAAAGTGAGATCTTGTTCTGTTCCGTCCATATTTAAAGGCAAACCAACAACGACGACATCTGGTTTCCATTCTTTCAAGCATTTTTCGATCACATCCCAGTTTGGGATACCATCTTGCGCCTTAAAAGCAGGCAAGGCTTGTGCGGTGCCAGTAATACTTTGTCCTACAGCACAGCCAATACTTTTGGTACCAAAATCAAAAGCAAGTGCAGTAATCCCCATTAGCTATGCCCCACCTGTGCAAACACAAAATTATGTGGGTGAATACCAAGCAATTGATTCGCCGCAACATAGCGCTCATCATAAGGCATATCGAATAAAATCTGATCGTTCGCAGTCGCGACTAACCA
This sequence comes from Haemophilus sp. oral taxon 851 str. F0397, assembly GCF_000242295.1. Classification (NCBI taxonomy): domain Bacteria; kingdom Pseudomonadati; phylum Pseudomonadota; class Gammaproteobacteria; order Pasteurellales; family Pasteurellaceae; genus Haemophilus; species Haemophilus sp. oral taxon 851. The sequence goes on along the minus strand of NZ_JH591082.1, from coordinate 168,575 downwards.
AGCATTATCAGTGATTTCTTTTTCCAACTGCCCAGCCTCCCAGCTAGAGCATCCTAGAGCGATAAGATATTTTTCTGGTGCAAGTTCAGAACCTAGCGTCTCTATTACATCAGCAGAGGTTGTCATTGAAAGATCATCCGTGATTTTATAAGTATGCTGGAATTCATTAGGTGTATTCTTATGTAGAATAAAACCTCTTTCGCTATGCATAGGACCACCTGCTACCACCATTTCATTGCTGAAAGTGCGGTCATTTTTCATCATAAAATTGAGTTTTGAATAAAGTTCCGCAATGCTTAAATCCGTTGGCTGATTAATCACTAACCCCATCGAGCCTTGCTCATTATGCTCGCACATAAACACCACAGTACGATTAAAATAATCGTCTAAGTGTGGCATCGCGATCAAAAATTTCCCTTGTAACTCCATCATTCACCTAAATCTCCAAAACAAATTTGTAGTGCACTAATCGCCGCAAGCGATGCAGTTTCAGTACGCAAAACACGCTTTCCTAATAAAATTTCAGTAAATCCTTGCTGTTCAGTTTGTGCAATTTCTTGTGCAGATAATCCACCTTCTGAGCCAATTAATAAGCGAACGCCTTCAACGGGAATATTCGGTAACGTTTTAATAGAATATTGCGCGCGTGGATGCAAATTCAATTTTAGCGATCCGTCATTTTCTGCGCACCAATCTTGCAATTTCATCAGTGGACGAATCTCTGGCACTATATTACGGCCACACTGTTCACAAGCAGCAATCGCAATTTTTTGCCATTGTTGGATTTTTTTATCCATGCGTTCGCCATCAAGCTTTACGCCACAGCGTTCTGACCATAATGGCGTAATCACATTCACACCCAATTCTACCGATTTTTGAATGGTAAATTCCATTCGCTCTCCGCGAGAAATCACTTGTCCCAAATGAATTTTTAAATTGGATTCTTTATCCGCAAGCTCACGCCCAAAAATCGCTACCTTTACAGCTTTTTTATTCGACTCAATAATTTTGGCTGGATAAATATGATTAGAACCATCAAAGAGTTCAATTTGCTCGCCTTCTGTCATTCTTAACACGCGCCCTACATGGTTTGCCGCGTCTTCGGAAAGTTGACATTGAGTTTGATTTTTAAGGGATTCAGGATGATAAATTCTTGGTATGCGCATAATGTTTATCTATATTAATAAAAAAGTGCGGTTAAACTTCACCGCACTTTTGATGTTGAAATTAATCCGAAAGGTTCTGCGGCAATCGCTCTAGAATAGCTTTCCAATAAGTTGAAGAACGTAAATTGTGTTTACGAATACAATCTACCACCGCATCAGCATTTCCCGTAAGGCAAATTTGTTGCATTTCTAAATAGAATGTTTTTGTAAGTTCTCGATGTTTTTCTTCTTTAAAAAATAAAAAACCAATTCGTTGATAAACCCCTTTCAAACTATTAAAAATTAAACGATAAAAGGGTTTATTAGCCACTACGGTAAATTGACGGAATAATTTATAATCAAATTCTGTATAATCTTGCGCCGTATTTTGTAATTGATCTAATTCAGCAAAAAGTGCGGCAGATTGTTGAGGAGAATTTTTTACTGCCTCATAAATATAAGATTCAGACATTTTACTGCGTAAAGACAACATATTATCAATAATCAAAGGTGCTGACTGCATATCTAAACCGATTAGCGTTTCAATAATATTCGGCCCTGCTGTGTCCCAAATATTATTTACTTTTGTGGGTTTACCGTGCTGAATTGTCAACCAACCATCACGAGCCAAACGTTGTAAAACTTCACGTAAAGTTGTACGCGTTACACCAATCTTATCAGCCAAATCACGCTCTGAGGGTAAATTGCTGCCCGCAGGGAAAACATCTTGCCAAATGCTTTTCACTATATATTCTTCAGCTAAAGCGGCGGGGCTTTGGGCTTTCAAAATGTCATTATCATGTTGCATATATTAAAAAATCAGATAAAAATCAAAAAAAATGCAATTTTATAAAAAAATTACTCACTTTTTATTATCCTTTAAAGGGGGATATATTACAATGTTAGCGCAATAAAAAATAATGGAGTGCTCTATGACAAACACACAAGCCTTTATGAAAAACTTTCTTGGAGCGAGCCCAGATTGGTACAAACTCGCCATTGTCGTTTTTCTCATTGTTAATCCAATTATTTTCTTTTTTATCAGTCCCTTTCTTGCGGGTTGGTTGCTCGTTGCTGAATTCATTTTTACGTTAGCAATGGCATTAAAATGCTATCCGTTACAACCCGGTGGCTTATTAGCAATTGAAGCTATAATTATAGGGATGACTAACGTAGAACACGTAAAAACGGAAATTATGGCAAACTTTGAAGTGGTATTGCTATTAATGTTCATGGTGGCAGGAATTTTCTTCATGAAACAACTGCTTCTTTACGTATTCACGAAACTACTTGTCAAAATTCGTTCAAAAATCGCGCTTTCCTTAGCTTTCTGTTTTAGTGCAGCCTTCCTATCAGCTTTCCTTGATGCATTAACGGTTGTTGCCGTAATTATCAGCGTAGCAATGGGATTCTATGGTGTTTATCACAAAGTCGCATCAGGTAATAATTTAATTGATGCCGTTGATATTGCTGATGATGGAAAAATTGCAACACAACATCATGAAACCTTAGAAAAATTCCGTTCATTCTTACGTAGTTTGATGATGCATGCTGGTGTCGGAACTGCACTTGGTGGCGTAATGACAATGGTGGGTGAACCACAAAACTTAATCATTGCCGAACAAGCCAAATGGAACTTCATCGAATTTTTCTTCCGCATGGCACCAGTTACTGTTCCAGTATTTATCTGCGGATTGCTCACTTGCTTCTTAGTCGAAAAATTCAAATTATTTGGTTATGGTGAAAAGTTACCTGAAGACGTATGGAAAATCTTGTCAGATTTAGACCGCACTAATTCAGAGAAAATGTCTAAACAAGACAAAATCAAATTAGGCGTCCAAGCGTTAATCGCGATTTGGTTAATTCTTGGATTGGCGTTCCATCTCGCGGCGGTAGGCTTAATTGGTTTAAGTATCATCATTTTTGCTACAGCATTCACAGGTGTGACTGACGAGCACACTATCGGTAAAGCATTCCAAGAATCCTTACCTTTCACTGCATTGCTCGTGGTATTCTTCTCAGTAGTTGCCGTAATTATTGATCAAAAACTTTTTGCACCAATCATTCACTTCGTTCTTTCTTCAGAAGAAAATACACAGCTTGCCTTATTCTATGTATTTAACGGCTTGCTTTCTTCTATCTCTGATAACGTATTCGTTGCAACGGTTTACATCAATGAAGCCAAAGCAGCATTAACGAATGGCGTAATTGCTCCGCACCAATTTGAATTGCTATCAGTTGCAATCAATACAGGTACAAACTTGCCGTCAGTAGCAACACCAAATGGACAAGCCGCATTCTTGTTCTTATTGACCTCATCGCTAGCGCCATTAATTCGTCTTTCTTACGGAAGAATGGTTTATATGGCTTTACCTTACACGATTGTACTTTCACTCATTGGTTTACTAGCTATTGAATTTATCTTACCAGCCGCCACTATTTGGCTAGCAAGTTTAGGCTTAATTTTGCCAATCTAAGGAGAATAAATGCTCGCACTTTTAAAACGATTTTCTGAAAAACGTTCTGCTTGGTTCCTGCTGGCATTCTCAAGTTTAGCACTAGAATCCACCGCACTTTACTTCCAATATGGAATGGGATTACAACCTTGTGTACTTTGTGTATATGAACGTTTAGCAATAATTGGGTTATTTATTGCGGGCATTATAGGTTTACTTCAACCTCGCGCTTTAATCATTCGATTAATCGCTTTGGCATTAGGCTTATTCAGTAGCATTAAGGGATTATTGGTTTCATTCCGTCATCTTGATTTACAAATGAATCCAGCCCCTTGGAAACAATGTGAATTTATTCCAAACTTTCCTGAGACTTTACCGTTTCACCAATGGTTTCCATTTATGTTTAGCCCGACCGGCTCTTGTAATGAAAGTCAATGGTCATTATTTGGTGTGACGATGGTGCAATGGTTGGTATTTATTTTTGCAGTATATGTGATAATTCTTGCGTTATTATTAATAGTGCAAGTAGTCAAAACACGAAAACAAAGAAGAATATTTAATTAAAAAAATACGGTGAAATTTCACCGTATTTTTTTATCCGCGAGATTTTGTTATTTTTTATCTGAAGGCTGTGCTCTGCCATAATTCGCACAAATAATCTGAGCAGCATTATAAAGCGTTGTATCAGGTGTTAAATTTAATGTATGTTTCTTTTGCTTTTTAGGCGCAGCACGCAAACCCTGCCCCCAAAATTCATCATAGAAATCAGTTCGCACTTGAGTTAAATGATAATTTGCACAATTCAAAATTTTGTACTGACGAACAGAACGTGCATAACGTTTAGGCTCAGGATAAACATATAATCCCTTATCTAAATTAACCACAGCATCAAAATGTACAATTTGTGGTTCTTGATTATCCACCCAGATCGATTCACTATCGATGTAATAATTTACATTCTTCACTAAACGTATATATCCGCTTCGCACATCAGTCGGCGGTGTCAGCTTCACATCATTTTGTTCAGCCTTTTGAGTTTGAGCAGAACAGGCGGTAAGTAACCCAAGTGATAATGTTAAAATAATTTTTTTCATTATTTACTCCTTATGTTAGCTGACATTTATTCTAGAATTTTACAGTGTGCCCATAACCTTCTAGGATTGTTTTAATATGCTCTAACGATTCTTTGGTTGGCGGTAATACATCTTCAAGCTCATAATCTAACCCAAGGGTTTTCCATTTATGCGCACCCAATCGATGATAAGGAAGAAGTTCAACTTTTTCAATATTGGTCATACCTTCAATAAACTGACCTAATAAATGCACATCGTGATCGCTATCGGTATAACCAGGAACAACAACATAACGAATCCATGTACGTTGATTACGTTTTTGCAAATATTTTGCAAATTCAAGGGTGCGTTTATTTGGTACCCCAATAAGATTTTGATGAACTTGATCATTAAGCTCTTTTAAATCGAGTAAAACAAGATCTGTTACATCTAATAATTCATCAATAATATGATCATAATGACGTACAAAACCATTTGTATCTAAGCAAGTATTAATCCCCTCTGCTTTACAAGCACGGAACCAATCACGTACAAACTCAGCTTGTAACACAGCCTCGCCACCAGATGCAGTGACACCACCGCCAGTAGCATTCATAAAATGGCGGTAAGTCACTACTTCTTTCATTAAATCTTCGACACTGATTTCTTTACCACCTTCAAGATCCCAAGTGTCACGATTGTGGCAATATTTGCAGCGCATCAAGCAGCCTTGCATAAATAAAATAAAACGAATACCTGGCCCATCTACAGTGCCACAGGATTCAAAAGAGTGAATTCGTCCAAGAACTGACATACATAAATTTCCTAAAACTAGATATAGCTAAATTTTACCAAAGATTTAGTTTATAAAAAATGAGCCTGATTTAAATCAGGCTCATAATTAAAATATATTTATCAAAGTGCGGTCATTATTCGCTGACTTTTTGAAAAGTTTGCACCACTGGCGCTTGTTCACAATACTCGACCAATACAGGTACAATTGAGGTAAAGTGTGGCGTTGCAAAATGTTGTTCTAAATCGGCTTTGCTTTTCCATTGCTCAATAAAAACATAATGATTAGCTTGTTCGCTATTTTGTTGTAATTCATAAGATACGCATCCTGTTTCTTGACGAGTATGCTTAATTAATTCTTGGCATTGGGCTAGAAAATCATTAATTTTGTCCGCTTTTACTGAAAATTGGGCAATAACTGTTAGCATAATTTGCTCTCCTATATAAAAATAAACCACTCACAAAACTATTCTGTGAGTGGTTTATATTAAAGCATAATTCTATTTATTTAGAAAGACTCAGTAAATGTACGGGTTACGACGTCTTGTTGTTGCTCTTTAGTTAAAGAGTTGAAACGTACTGCGTAACCAGATACACGGATGGTTAATTGCGGATATTTATCCGGATTTTCCATTGCATCTAACAACATTTCACGGTTTAACACGTTCACATTTAAGTGTTGGCCACCTTCAACCGTTGCTTCGTGATGGAAGTAACCATCCATTAAGCCAGCAAGGTTGCGACGTTGTGCTTCTGCATCTTTACCTAACGCATTTGGTACGATTGAGAAGGTATAAGAAATACCATCTTTCGCGTAAGCAAATGGAAGTTTAGCTACAGAAGTTAATGATGCTACCGCACCTTTTTGGTCGCGACCGTGCATTGGGTTCGCACCTGGTCCGAATGGTGCACCAGCACGGCGACCATCTGGGGTGTTACCAGTTTTCTTACCATAAACCACGTTAGAAGTAATGGTTAATACAGATTGTGTAGGCACTGCATTGCGGTAAGTTTTAAGTTTTTGAATTTTCTTCATGAAACGTTCAACTAAGTCACAAGCGATGTCATCAACACGGTTGTCGTTGTTACCATATTGTGGATATTCACCTTCGATTTCGAAGTCGATTGCTACGTTGCTTGCTACAACATTGCCATCTTTATCTTTGATGTCGCCACGAACTGGCTTAACTTTCGCATATTTGATTGCTGAAAGTGAGTCAGCCGCAACAGAAAGACCTGCAATACCACAAGCCATGGTACGGTATACATCACGATCATGTAATGCCATTAATGCGGCTTCGTATGAATATTTATCGTGCATATAGTGGATTACGTTTAAGGCTGTCACATATTGTTTTGCCAACCAATCCATAAAGCTATCCATACGGGTCATGACTGTATCGAAATCTAATACTTCATCAGTAATTGGTGCAGTTTTTGGACCGACTTGCATACCTAATTTTTCATCGATACCGCCGTTGATTGCGTATAACAATGTTTTCGCTAAGTTTGCACGCGCACCGAAGAATTGCATTTGTTTACCCACAACCATTGGTGATACACAACATGCGATTGCGTAGTCATCATTGTTGAAGTCTGGACGCATTAAATCATCGTTTTCGTATTGAACTGATGAGGTATCAATCGATACTTTCGCACAGAAACGTTTGAAGTTTTCAGGTAATTGCTCAGACCAAAGGATCGTTAAGTTTGGTTCTGGAGAAGTACCCATGTTGTAAAGGGTGTGTAAAATACGGAATGTATTTTTGGTTACTAATGTACGACCGTCTAACCCCATACCCGCGATGGTTTCTGTTGCCCACATTGGGTCACCTGAGAATAATTGATCGTATTCAGGTGTACGTAAGAAACGAACCATACGGAGTTTCATGACTAAGTGGTCAACTAATTCTTGCGCTTCAGTTTCAGTAATTTTACCTGCTTGTAAATCACGTTCGATATAGATATCGATAAAGGTTGCCGTACGACCGAATGACATTGCCGCACCATTTTGTGATTTGATTGCAGCAAGATAAGCAAAGTACATCCATTGAATGGCTTCTTGAGCATTAGTTGCTGGGTTAGAAATATCATAACCATAGCTTGCAGCCATTTGTTTTAATTGGCCTAATGCACGGTGTTGTTCTGCGATTTCTTCACGTAAACGAATTGTTGCTTCAAGATTTACGCCATCTTCTAAATCTTTTTGTAAAGAAGAGAATTGTGCGTATTTATCTTTCATTAAGAAATCTACACCATAAAGCGCTACACGACGGTAGTCACCGATGATACGGCCACGACCATAAGCATCAGGAAGACCGGTTAATACACCTGATTTACGGCAACGTAAAATGTCTGGAGTATAAACATCGAATACACCTTGGTTGTGGGTTTTACGATATTCAGTGAAGATTTTTTTCACTTCAGGATCTAATTCTCGACCGTAAATTTTGCATGATCCTTCCACCATTTTGATACCACCAAATGGCATAATGGCACGTTTTAAAGGCTCATCAGTTTGAAGACCAACGATTTTTTCTAAGTCTTTGTTAATGTAACCTGGTGCGTGAGAAGTAATTGTTGAAGGCGTATGCTCGTCAAAATCTAATGGCGCATGTGTGCGGTTTTCAACTTTGATTCCTTCCATTACAGTCTCCCAAAGTTTTGTTGTCGCTTCAGTTGGACCCGCTAAGAAAGAATCATCACCTTCATATGGGGTGTAGTTTTTTTGGATAAAGTCACGTACATTGACATTTTCTTGCCAATCACCACCAGTAAAACCAGCCCACGCTAATTTTTGCGCTTCATTAAGTTCTGACATAGTCATTTCCTTTGTTAATTAATAAGTAAATAAATCTTTAATGCGTTTTGGTTAAATAACGTTGGAATACACCCATGCAAATTGCCCCGCCGACAATATTTCCCAACGTTACGGGAATTAAATTCTTCACAATGAAATGATACAAATCTAAATCTGCGTATTTCATCGGATCAACGCCGATTTGTTGCCAAAATTCAGGAGTACTAAAATGTGCAGTAATAATTCCCATCGGAATCATAAACATATTAGCCACACAGTGTTCAAATCCTGACGCAACAAACAAACCAATCGGCATAATCATAATAAATGCTTTGTCTGTAACAGTCTTACCAGAATAAGACATCCAAACCGCCACACACACCATAATGTTACATAAAATACCTAGGTTAAAAGCTTCAAACCAAGTGTGATGAATTTTATGTTGGGCGGTTGCAAGAATTGTTAAACCCCATTGGCCATTTGCTGCCATTGTTTGTCCACCAAACCAAATAACAGCCGCAATAAATAAACCACCAACGAAGTTGCCTAAATACACCACGATCCAATTTCGAATCATTTGTGTCGTGGTGATTCTACCGCCCACTCGGGCAACTAATGTTAAAGTAGAAGAGGTGAATAATTCAGATCCTAATATCACCACCATAATCACACCTAATGAGAAAACTAACCCACCCACTAATTTGGTCAGCCCCCAAGGTGCTCCGGCACTAGCAGCTTGTGTCGTCGTGTAAAATACAAAAGCTAAAGCAATACAAGCTCCAGCACTAATGCCAGACATAAACGATAAAAATGGACGTTTATTTGCTTTATAAGTAGCTGTACTTTCTGCATAATCCGTTGCTTCAACAGGTGTGAGAGCAACAGAAGACAGTTTTTGAATTTCTGATGCCATAATCAAACTCCAAATATTAAAAAATTTGATGAAAATTTAATACTTCTAATATGTTTACAACTTCAAATACTTCTACCACCGAGGACATTTTACTCTTTTAATTTTTCATTTCAAAGAAATGCTACGATTTATTCTAACAAAATTTGATATTTTGCAAGATTTTTTCAGATAAAATAACCATAACTCTTTAGTAATAGTTTTTAGGTGAAAAAATAACCGCACTTTTATCAAAAAAGACAAAAGTGCGGTTAGTTTTCTGATTATTTTAGTAATACTCAGGACATATTAAGGTACAAAATAATGAGGTATAAAATGGCTATCATTCCCTGTCACTGCAGTAAAATCTTCGCGTAGCCCCATACCACAAGCCACATCACCCACAACCCAAGAGCCGATAATTGGATACATTCCATCAAAACTCGGCAATTCAAATTTTTGTTGATAAACATAACCTGAATTACCATAAAACGTAGAGTGTTCGCTTCCTTTCGCTGCAAATTCTACGCCATTGTTTTTCTCATAATAGAAGACATTGGCACCTTCTCGACCTAACAATGGTTTTTTCACCCACATCGATAAATCTTTTGGTAATTCGAAAGGCGTAAAATAAGCAGGCAATAAATTCGGATGATTAGGATAACGCGCCCAAAGTTTTGCCAATAGTGCTTTATTACTTAACAACATTTTCCACGCTGGTTCAATAAATCGTGTTTGAGCTACCGTAATATGACGAGCAAACTCAGCGTGGCTTAGCCATTCCAGAGGATACAATTTAAATAACATTTCAATAGGCTGATCATTTAAATCTACAAATTTTTCTGTTTCGCTGTTATAGCCAATATCTTCCACCGCTAATTGATGAATATTCCAACCAGCATTATAAGCCACATCGGCTAAATAATCTACATTGCCCCAATCTTCACGGCCTGCATCTTGCATGGCACTCAAATGTAAATCTGTTTTGCCACTTTGTTGTTTCAAAAATTGGAAATGTTTAATTAATTCTTCATGAATCCAGTTGAACTGATCACGGTGTTTTAAGCCCTCAATTTGTTCTAACCATTGCCATTGAACAACCGCAGCCTCCAACAAGGATGTTGGCGTATCAGCGTTATATTCAAACATTTTTAGGTTGTCGCCATCATAGCCAAAATCAAAACGCCCATATAAATAAGGATCTTGGTTACGCCAAGAGGTTTCAATAAGCTGTTTTTGCAACTCTGTAAAACGATAATTTTCATAATCGCCTTTTTTAATTTCATCCGCCGCAAAATCTAAACATATTGAATGTAATTCATTAGTTGTATCCTCAATGCGATCAATTTCCGCTAAGGTAAATTCATAGGCGACATTATCAGACCAATAATGAGATCCATCACTGGAAGGCAAGTTATAATAATCAAACCCAACATTAAGTAGCTGTTGCACCATATCCGGTCGAGTAGGAAACCCTGTTACACGTTTCATTTAGCCCCCACTGCTACGATTAGTATTATTTGGGCTACTAAAACCACCACGAGATACAGGTTTGCTATTCATGCTTCCTGCATTTCCTTTCACAAGCATTGGTTTTCCAACAGAACGATTTGTTTGTGGTTGCACAACTTGCCCTGTTGGCGTGGTGACAGCTCGATTTCCAGGATGATAACTTGGGCCAAGGAAACTACTAATTGCACGAGCTGCCATATACCCCATAACTCCACCAGCAATCGTGGCCCCTAAAGAAGGATCGGTACTTTCAGCTTTTGCAGTCGATTCGACATTGTTCTCGCTTTGATTCGCTTGTGCATTATTTTCAACTGGATTTTTTATCGCACTTTCTTCATTACCATTATTACGAATATTTAAACCAAGCCCCTGTTGTGGTGTGGTTTCAGTTTTCTGAGTACTCTCGGTATTTTTATCTGCCTCACAAAGCTCAATTTTTTTCCAATCCGCTAAACAATCATCTAAAGACTGATACACATCACGTTGTACTTGTTCTTCTGAACAGCCTCCTAATAAGGCCACAATAGATAAACTAACTAAAATCTGATTTTTCTTTTTCATTGTTCTCAATTTTTATCGAATGGTTTTCACGCCTAGCCATTGCTCGGCCTGTTTATTAGTAATTTCTTCACGAGTCCACATACTCATTAAATCTGGTTGTGGATATTTATTGCCGTTATAGCCGACTAAACGAGCAAAATCAAATACGGCATGAGGATAGCCATTAATAAGCAACAATGCTAAATAACCACTTTCATCCCAACAAATTTCAAGTTTGCGAGCCTCATGATGATTAGAGGTTGAATCAACATTATACACGTGCAACATATCCACTATCGGTTGAGCATTTTGACGCATATCAAGTGCATAAAAATAGCCCGTTTCACCGTCATCTTCAAACATTACAGCAAAATGCTCAAATACCGTAGAATGCGTTCCCACTTGCTTTGGCGTTCCTAAAAAGAGTTCATCCTCTAAAGTTAAATGTAACATTCCCTTTCCTTTAAATATTAGATATAAAAACACCGCACTTTTTATACAAAGTGCGGTGAGATTTTACAGTAAATTCAGCGTGAATTACGCTTGACCTTTAACCGCTTTTAAACCTAAGAACGGCGCCGGTGTACCCGCGCGTTCTAATGCTTCTTCAATACGGATTAATTGGTTGTATTTCGCAATACGGTCAGAACGGCTCATAGAACCGGTTTTGATTTGACCTGCTGCAGTACCCACTGCTAAGTCAGCAATAGTTGCATCTTCGGTTTCACCTGAACGGTGAGAGATTACTGCGGTGTAACCGGCATCTTTCGCCATTTTAATCGCAGCCAAGGTTTCAGTTAAAGAACCAATTTGGTTGAATTTGATTAGGATGGAGTTTGCGATACCTTTTTCGATACCTTCTTTTAAGATTTTGGTGTTAGTTACGAATAAGTCATCGCCCACTAATTGAACGCGGTCGCCTAACACTTTAGTTTGGTATGCGAAGCCTTCCCAGTCAGATTCGTCTTGACCGTCTTCGATAGACACGATTGGGTATTGTTTGGTTAATTCTTCAAGATAGTGTGTGAATTCTTGCGAAGTAAATGAACGGCCTTCGCCTTTCATTTCATATTTGCCGGTTTCTTTGTTGTAGAACTCAGAAGATGCGCAGTCCATCGCTAAAGTCACGTCTTTACCTAATACATAACCTGCTTTTTCTACCGCTTCTTTGATACAGGCTAACGCGTCTGCGTTAGAGGCTAGGTTTGGTGCGAAACCACCTTCATCACCAACTGCGGTGCTCATGCCTTTAGATTTTAATACCTTCGCAAGGTTGTGGAACACTTCCGCACCGATACGAAGTGCTTCACGTAACGTTTTCGCACCAACTGGTTGAATCATGAATTCTTGGATATCCACGTTGTTATCTGCGTGTTCACCACCGTTGATGATGTTCATCATTGGTAATGGCATAGAGTAAACGCCTGGCGTGCCGTTAAGTTCTGCGATGTAAGCGTAAAGTGGTAAACCTTTAGATGCTGCTGCTGCTTTTGCGTTTGCTAAAGATACCGCTAAGATTGCGTTTGCGCCAAAGTTAGACTTGTTTTCGGTTCCGTCTAAATCGATCATGATTTGGTCGATTTCAGCTTGGTTAGACGCATCTTTACCAAGAATTGCTTCAGCAATTGGGCCATTTACTGCTGCTACAGCTTTTAATACGCCTTTACCTAAGAAACGAGATTTGTCGCCGTCACGTAATTCTAATGCTTCGCGAGAACCAGTTGATGCACCAGATGGAGCCGCTGCTAAACCAACAAAACCACCTTCAAGATGAACTTCAGCTTCAACAGTTGGATTACCGCGTGAGTCGATGATTTCGCGACCAATCACTTTAACGATTTTTGCCATTTTTATTTTCCTCAATTAAGTTAATTAAAACGGGTTAGGCGAGCCTAAAACAGGCGATATGATAAAGCTATTTTGAGATTTTGTCTTGTAAAAAATGCGTATGCTTTGATCTTTATCTATTTTTACAAAATAAAAGAGCGGTGAAAAAATTCATCATTTCTCACCGCTCTTTTTACTCTAATTTAATCCATTACTTCACGGATTGTTTGTGATTTTCATAGGCTGCTTTTACAAAGCCTGCAAACAACGGATGGCCATCACGAGGCGTAGAAGTAAATTCTGGGTGGAATTGGCAAGCGACAAACCAAGGATGATTTGGCACTTCGATAATTTCTACCAATTTTTTATCTGCAGATAAGCCCGTTACTTTCAATCCTGCTTTTTCAATTTGTGGAAGTAACGTGTTATTCACTTCATAACGATGACGATGACGCTCTTCAATGGTTTCTTTGCCATAAAGCTCGCGAGCGCGACTACCTGACACCAAATGACATTGTTGTGCACCTAAACGCATTGTTCCGCCAAGATCAGATTCATCGGTACGCACTTCAGTATTACCATCTGCATCTTGCCATTCCGTGATTAATGCAACCACAGGTTGCTCACAATCTTTATCAAATTCAGATGAATTTGCTTTAGTCAAACCCGCTACATTACGTGCATATTCAATCAACGCGATCTGCATACCTAAGCAAATACCCAAGTAAGGAATTTTGTTTTCACGTGCATATTGTGCGGTACGAATTTTACCTTCCACACCACGATAACCGAATCCACCAGGAACAAGAATACCATCAATGCCTTTTAATACTTCAACACCTTTGGTTTCAACATCTTGGGAATCAATATATTTAATGTTAACGCTTAAACGATTCGTTAAACCGGCATGTTTCAATGCTTCATTTACAGATTTATAAGCATCGGGTAACTCAGTATATTTACCCACCATACCAATGGTCACTTCACCCACTGGATTCGCTTGTTTGTAAAGCACTTGCTCCCATTCAGAAAGATCCGCCTCAGGACAAGTTAAACGGAAACGTTCACAGACGAAATCATCCAAACCTTGAGATTTTAATAATGCAGGGATTTGATAAATCGAATTTACATCTTTTAATGAAATGACTGCACGTTCTGGAACGTTACAGAATAAAGCAATTTTCGCTCGTTCATTTGGCGGAATCATGCGATCTGAACGACAAATCAACACGTCAGGTTGAATACCAATAGAAAGCAATTCTTTTACAGAATGTTGAGTTGGTTTCGTTTTTACTTCACCTGCAGTTGGAATATAGGGCACTAAAGTTAAGTGCATAAATAACGTATGTTCACGACCAACTTGAACGGCTAATTGACGTAATGCTTCTAAGAATGGGAGTGATTCAATATCCCCAACGGTACCGCCCACTTCAACAATCACAATATCATGACCTTGAGCACCAGCAATGACGCGATCTTTAATTTCATTGGTGATATGTGGAATCACTTGAATTGTTGCACCAAGATAATCGCCACGACGCTCTTTACGTAATACTTCAGAATAAATTTTACCTGTGGTGAAGTTATTACGTTTAGTCATTTTCGTGCGGATAAAACGCTCATAGTGACCTAAGTCTAAATCTGTTTCTGCGCCATCTTGAGTGACGAAAACTTCCCCATGTTGGGTTGGGCTCATCGTACCTGGATCCACGTTAATATATGGATCTAATTTCATAATAGTTACGTTTAAACCGCGAGCTTCTAAAATTGCCGCCAATGATGCTGCCGCAATGCCTTTACCTAACGATGAAACCACACCGCCAGTGACGAAAATATAATTTGTAGCCATAGGGAACCTAATCTGTATTGGGATATAAATGATTATAGCTAATCATCTTACAGACAAAATCAACCAAAAGTGCGGTCAAAAATCGAAGATAACTAGCTATCAAAGACGGGACGATAGTTTACCTGATTTGGTTAATGAACTCAATTAGAAAACCACAATTAGCATGTAAAGCCTTGTTAAACCTATCTATCCTCTAGGATGAAATCTTTCATGCAATCGTTTCAATCTCTCTTTTGCCACATGAGTATAAATCTGTGTTGTGGATAAATCTGTGTGCCCTAGCAACATTTGCACCACGCGTAAGTCTGCACCGTGATTCACTAAATGAGTGGCAAAAGCATGGCGAAGAACGTGAGGGGAAAGTGCATCAGCATCAATATCCGCGAGAATGGCATAATATTTTACTCGATGCCAGAAAGTTTGACGAGTCATTTGCTGTGCGCGCTGACTTGGAAACACAACATCAGAACTCTGCCCATTTAATAGCACAGGGCGACCATAAAGCATAAATTGACGAACCCAATAGGCAGCTTCTTCCCCCATTGGCACAATACGCTCTTTGTTCCCTTTACCAATCACTCGCACCACGCCTTGTTGCACGCTCATGTTTTCAATCGTCAGCGAAACTAACTCCGTGACACGAAGCCCCGTCGCATAAAGCAACTCTAACATTGCTTTATCACGCAATTCCAAAGGAACTTCCACATCTGGCGTATTAAGCAAATCAGACACTTGTTGCTCAGTTAAATATTTTGGCAGGCGACTGGGTAATTTAGGCGAACTTAGCACCGCACTTGGATCATCCACTCGGTATTTTTCCCGATATAAATATTGGAAAAGTTTACGAATCGCACTTAACATTCGCGCAGTGCTCGTGGCTTTGTAACCTTTCTCCAAACGCTCACCTAGAAAACCTTGCAAATCAACAGCATCTAAGGTTTCCAAAGACAAGCCGTTTTTATCCAACCAATCACAAAGTGCGGTTAAATCCAAACGATAAGATTGAACGGTATTTTCTGAAAGCCCTTTTTCAATCCAATATTCGTTAAGAAACAAATCAATGAGCGCTAGATTTTTCATATTACTTTTCTACAAGGAAAGCGATGCGTCCTATTTATGCTGAACAATCAAAAAGGCATTTAACTTGCGTGGAATCACAAAAAATGCAGCCGCCGCAATGATACTCATAAATACAAATGTCATCGCTGGCGACGTTGGATAAATCATACCTGCAATCGCTGTGAAAATGGCAATAAGCACACCATTCGATAAACCATTATACAAACCTTGTAACTTCGCAATATGGCTTTGCGGTTGAGTGGTGATATAGCGAACGATCGCATAATGGCAAATGGCATAAGTCAAACTATGCATAAGTTGCAATAAGAATATCAACCAAAAATCTTCATCAATATATCCCATTACAGCCCAGCGTCCGATGCACGCAAGCGTAGAAATATAAAGCAGCACGCTGATAGAAATATTTTGAAATAAGCGACGAGAAAAGAAAAATAATACAATTTCTGCTAATACGCCAATGCCCCAAAGTAAGCTAGTTTGAGAAACGGAGATCCCAATACTTGTCCAATAAATTGTGCTATAAACATAATAAGCCGCATGAGAGCCTTGAATCAGCCCCACTGCAATCATGACTCGCAATGTAATGGGATTTTTCAGTAAAGCAATAAAACCAATATTATTTTGAGCGCCGCCTTCAGGTATTTCATCTTTTGGGGGAATGGTCGGTTTTAAAAGCTGAATGATGGTATAGAAAGATAAAAGTGCGGTTAAAATCCACACGATATTTTGCTCACCAACCCAGCCAATCATGCCACCAAACACCACTACGCCAAGGATAAAGGCAGCAGAGCCAATTAAACGTACTTTACCGTAATCCAAGCCAATTTGGCGTTGCCAAGTGGATGCCAACGAATCTCCAATCGGCATTCCCGCTGAATTCACAGAGGCATATAAACCAATAGCAATAAACAACAACCAAAAATTATGTGCAACTAAACTCATAGCGGCCATAATAATGGCCGATGCTAATGCCAATAGACGTAAGGAATTAATAATATGATTAGCTTTTTTAATCAGCGATGAAAAAAATAATCCGCCTGCAAATCGGAAAATATAAGCACTCCCGATCACCAAACCAATCATTTCTTCACCATATTGTTGTGATTTCAACCATGCGGGAAAGAACGGCAAAAATACGCCATAAGCGCAGTAGTAACCTAGAAAGCTCAGGGCGAGCCAATAAAAAGGACGAACTTGCATCAGAATAAAGTTTCCATTTCTTGTGAACGAGACAAACAAGCCTGCATAGCTTGCTCTATTATTTGATTAAAATGTTGTGCGTCAAATACCGCTAATGCCGCAGCAGTGGTGCCACCTTTCGAGGTAACATTTTCACGCAAAGTTGAAAGTGCAATTTGCGGATTTTCAGTCACCATTTTTGCTGCGCCAAGCATGGATTGCTGCACTAATTCACGGGCAGTTTTCTCATCAATATTCATTTTGATTAAGGCTTGCTGCATCGTTTCCAGCATCAAAAAGAAATAGGCAGGGCTACTTCCTGACGCGGCAGTTACTGCGTGCATTTGAGTTTCATCCCCCACCCAAACCGTTTTTCCCACAGATTCCAATAAATCTTGTGCAAAAGTGCGGTGATTTTCGCTCGTCTTTTTCGGTGCAAATAACCCCGCCATGCCTTCCCCCACTAATGCGGGCGTATTTGGCATGACGCGCACTATCGATTTTATACTTGGAATTAATGCGTTCAAGCGTTCAGTTGAAATACCCGCAGCAATGGAAATTAATAATTTATCGGAAAAATCCACCGCACTTAGTGGAGAACAAACATCAGCCATCATTTGAGGTTTTACCGCAAGCAACACAACCTCAGCTTTGGTTGCACTTTCCACATTATTTTCTGAAGTTGCCACGCCAAGATTGGCAAAAAATGCTCTTTTTTCCTCATTCGGATCATTCACAATAATTTGCTCGGCTGGATAACCTTGTTTCAATAATCCAAGAATAATCGCCTGCGCCATATTGCCGCCACCAATAAAGGCAATCAATTTGTGTTGCATCGTTTTTCCTACTTTTATGGGCTATAATGCCGCACATTCTACCCTATATTGAAGGAAGTGTTACGATGTGGTTCAAAAATTTAATGACTTATAGACTGACTAAACCGCTAGATTGGGATCTTGCACAGCTACAAACTCAACTGGAAGATTGTCAATTCCATCCTTGCGGTGCACAAGATCAAAGTAAATTTGGCTGGTCAGCCCCATTACGAGGAAGTGATTTACTCTATTTTTCTGTAGGAAAGCAAATTCTATTAGTGGCGAAAAAAGAAGAAAAAATCTTGCCAGCAAATGTGGTCAAACGTGAACTAGATGAACGCATTGAAAGCCTTGAACAAAAAGAAAATCGCAAACTTAAAAAGGTAGAAAAACAGACATTAAAAGATGATGTTGTTATGAATTTATTGCCTCGTGCATTTAGTAAAAATCAGCATACGGCACTGTGGATTGATACGGAAAATAATCTTGTTCATGTTGATGCCGCATCGAGTAAACGCGCGGAAGATGCGCTCGCATTACTGCGCAAATCCTTAGGTTCGCTTCCTGTCGTGCCTTTAACCTTTGCTAATGAACCCAGCACGATTTTAACCAATTGGATCCTTCAAGATAGCTTACCGCATTGGTTACTTGCATTAGAAGAAGCCGAGCTTCGTGGCAGTCAGGAAGACAGCGTTATCCGTTGTAAAAAACAACCCTTAGAAAATGAAGAAATTCTCGCCCTTCTGCGAGATGGCAAAAAAGTAGTAAGTAAATTAGCCTTAGAATGGGAAGATACCTTAACTTTCATTTTTAACGAGGATTGCACCCTCAAACGTTTAAAATTTGCAGATAGTGTACGCGAAAAAAATGATGATATTCTGAAAGAAGATTTTGCACAGCGTTTCGATGCAGATTTTGTACTGATGACTGGTATTTTAGCCAAACTCACTGAAAATTTATTAGATGAATTTGGTGGCGAAAAAATTAGACTATAAAATCATATTACAAATTTACCGCACTTTTGATTAAACAATGTTTGCCTAGACAGAGGTTAAATCAAGCATAAAGAAGAGCCTTTCCAAAATCTTAGGAAAGGCTCTCTATCATTAAATTATTGTTCAGTATTTGAATTACTCGGCTTACGTCGTTTTCCGATATTTTTCGTATCCTTATGACGTAATTTCACTTTTTTCTTCGCCTCTGTTTTTTTCTTTTCTTCACGTTTTTCTTTAATACGTGCCTTTTGTTTTTTGCTTACAGATTTCACTTCACCATCTTTTGGTGGCTTAGTGCGAGGTTCTAAACCTTCTAAAATGCGCGCCTTTAAAATTTCCTCGGTATAGCGTTTGATTTTACCCAGTAACTTGTAATCATGGGCTTCGACAAAAGAGACTGCCGTGCCCTTTTTACCTGCTCGCGCTGTACGTCCAATTCGATGCAAATAAGTATCCGCACTATACGGCAAATCAAAATTCATAACATGGCTTACATCATCAATATCAATACCACGCGCAGCCACATCCGTTGCAACCAATACCGTCACAATACCTGATTTCAATTTATCAATCGCATTATTACGTTGAGTTTGTGCCATTTCACCTTCTAAATACGCGGAACGAATGCCTCGTTTACGCAATGTTTCAGAAAGTTCACGCGCATCTTCACGACGACGAACAAACACAATTCCACGCGTCACTTCTTCAGTTTCAATAAAACGCGCGAGCAATTTGATTTTGTGTTCATTGCTGTCTGCGTGGTAATACCATTGATTGATTTTTTTTCTTTCTCGACGGCTTGGTTCGGCATCCACCTTAATGGGATCATTCAACAAACGCTCTGCGAAATCGACCAATAACTCCCCTTCCAAGGTTGCAGAAAACAACAAGGTTTGTTTTCTCCAACGGGTTTCAGCCGCGATTTTTTCCGCATCTTGCCCAAACCCCATTTGTAACATTCTATCGGCTTCATCAAAAATCAGCATTTCAACGGAACGGCAATCAAAATTTTCTTCCTTAATATATTGCAATAAACGACCAGGCGTGGCCACCACCAAATCCTGATTGGTATTGAACACATCACCGTGATTTTGATACGCCACGCCACCTGTAATTGTTGCAATATTTAAATGAGTGAACTGCGCTAATTCTTCTGATTGTTCTGCCACTTGCATTGCCAATTCACGTGTTGGCGTTAATACCAAAATACGCGGTGGGCCTGGTTTACGACGCGGATAATCCAATAAATGTTGTAGCGCAGGTAATAAAAAAGCAGCCGTTTTCCCTGTTCCCGTTGGTGCAGAGCCTAATACATCACGCTCTTCCATTGCAGCAGGAATGGCTTCCATTTGAATAGCTGTTGGGCGGGAATAACCTTTTTTCTCAAGCGCCTTTAAAAGCTCAGGAGAAAGATCAAATTGTTCAAATTGGGATAAATTCATTATTGTGCGGTTCTTTGTTAAAATTGGCGCGAATTATACCCGAAAAGCACCTAAAAGTGCGGTCAATTTACGAAAAATTTATGAGAGGATTTACCTTTAAACAATTCCATATCAATCAAGATTCTTGTGCCATGAAAGTCGGCACTGATGGCATTTTGTTAGGTGCTTGGGCTGATGTAAAACATTGTAAAAATATTTTAGATATGGGCAGTGGCACAGGATTATTGGCTCTAATGTTGGCACAACGAACAGAAGAAAACTGCCAAATTCAAGCGGCTGAGTTGGATCCCCTTGCAGCAAAACAAGCACAAGAAAACATCAATGATTCTGTCTGGAAAAATCGTATTCAACTTATTCAAACGGATATACAACATTTTTTACAAACCACTGAACAAACCTTTGATTTAATTGTGGCAAATCCACCTTATTTTGAACAAGGCATAGCTTGCAAAAATGAAGAAAGAGAATTGGCTCGTTATACCAAGCAAAGCCACTTAAATTGGTTAGAATGGGCAGCAATGCACTTAGCGGAAAATGGGAAAATAAGTTTTGTTTTACCTTATGATGCAGGCAAAACACTTATAAAATCCACCGCACTTTTTTGTATAAAACAAACGAATGTCATTACAAAAATGGAGAAAACGCCCCAGAGAATGCTACTTACCTTTGCCAAACAGCCTGAAGTTTTAACACAAGATCAATTGGTGATTTATGATGCGGATAATCAATACACTGAAGCATTTATTGAATTGACTAAAGACTTTTATTTGAAATTTTAAAGGGGAAATCATTTTCCCCTTTAATCATACACTATCTAAAATACCACTTTGCTAACAACACACCCGCATTCACTGCAATATTTAAGCCTGATTTAATCGGACTTGCGAGCGTTAAACGCACTTGTGTGTCTTCTGGAGTCGCTAAACTTTCCGTAGAACTTTCAGTTAGCACAAAAACCACTTTATTTTTTAACCGCACTTTATCCAACGGATCGCCTTGTTTATTGTGCGATACGTGAATCATTTGATAGCCTGATTTACGCAATTGCATTAAAGCCGAATCAATATAATCCGTTTCTAACACACGAATATATTCTGCACCACCTTCTGCTACGCGCATTGAGGCTGCCGAATACAGATTTTCTACATTATCGGCGACAATATTTTTTACGCCAAAATAAGCACAAGTACGCAATACGCCACCAATATTTTGCGCATTATTCACGTTGTCTAATAGCACTAAACAATCCTCTTCACGAGGAATATCCAAATACCCTTGCAACGTGAAAGCACGCGGTTTCTTCACCAATAAGCAAATGCCACCATGATGTTCGGTTCCGCTCACTCGAGCTAATTCTCCGCTATCTACAACATGATAAGCCTTCTTGTTTTCGGCTAAATAACTCAATACCTCGCCAATTTTGTGTGACATTTGTACGGTTGCCCACAATCGAACAATACTTTCAGGGCGTTCTGCAAATAACGCTAAACAGGCATTTTCACCGTAAACCTTCATTTCTTCCGCACGGTTTTTCTTAATTTTTTCAGGTGCTCGAGGAGAAAGCGCCCCCGTTTTCTTTTCTTTTGTTTTATAAACCGTACCCGTACTTTTTATCGTCACTTGAACCTTAGGTTGTTCTGCATTTTTATTTGATGGCGCACGAGATAAAGAAAGTTGCGTAATTTTAGTTTCTTTCACTTCTTGTTTATCACGAGGAAAACGAGATTTTTCGTTTCTCTTTCCATTAAATTTATCATTAGAGTGCGGTCGATTTTGAGTTGGTTTTTCTCTGTATTTTTCACCTACTGAGCGTTCTTGAAAGGATCTGCCGACGGCTTGAAAAGACGGTTTGCGTTTGTCGTTCATAGGGTTTCCCTGAGTAAAAGTGGCTGTTTTTTAGCCAAAAAATGCTAAAATTTGTGAGCATTATAACGAAAAAAAGCCTTTTTTCTATTAATAAGCGCGTGAAATATTGTAAACTAACGCACTAGTCTTTAATCACGAGATGGATTATGTTAATCAATAAAACCAAACGAGCTGAACAAAATTTAAATAATTTGCCATTCCTTGCTTTGCAAGCTGAGCAAATTGAATTTTTGGGTAGCCCGGCTGAATTTAAAACTCAAATTATTGAATTAATCAGAAACGCAAAAAAACGTATTTATGTCACCGCACTTTATTGGCAAAAAGATGAAGCGGGGCAGGAAATCCTCGATGAAATTTATCGCGTGAAGCAAGAAAATCCACACTTAGATGTAAAAATTCTCATAGATTGGCATCGCGCACAACGCAATTTATTAGGTGCGGAAAAATCGGCCACCAATGCAGATTGGTATTGCGAACAACGCCAAACTTATCAGCTACCTGATGATCCGAATATGTTCTTTGGCGTGCCAATTAATACGCGAGAAGTTTTTGGTGTATTGCACGTAAAAGGCTTTGTATTTGATGATACGGTGCTTTATAGCGGTGCAAGCATTAATAACGTCTATCTTCATCAATTTGAAAAATATCGTTACGACCGCTATCAAAAAATTGTTAATGCAGAATTGGCTGATTCGATGGTGAATTTCATCAATGATTACTTGTTAGATTTCAGTGCAGTTTATCCACTTGATGTGACCAACCGCCCTCGTACCAAAGAGATCCGAGGCAATATTCGCGCTTATCGTAAAGACCTTGCTCAAAATGGTGAATATTCATTAAAAAGTGCGGTGAAATTACCGAATGTTTTAAGCGTATCGCCACTGTTTGGCTTAGGGGCATCGGGCAACGAATTAAATCAAGTGATTGAAGATTTATTCTTGCAAGTACAAGAAAAATTAGTGATTTGTACGCCATATTTTAATTTCCCACGTACATTGCAACATAAAATAGCAACGTTATTAGAAAATGGTAAACGAGTAGAAATTATTGTTGGCGATAAAGTCGCAAACGATTTTTATATTCCACCAGAACAACCATTCAAAATGGCGGGAGCGTTACCTTATCTTTATGAAAGTAATCTTCGCCGTTTCTGTGAAAAATTTGAGTCTCAAATTGAAAATGGTCAGCTTGTGGTGCGTTTATGGCGTGATGGCGATAATACTTACCACTTAAAAGGTGTGTGGGTAGATGACCGTTATATTTTACTTACGGGCAATAATCTTAACCCTCGAGCATGGCGTTTGGATGCTGAAAATGGCTTATTAATTTACGATCCACAACAACAGCTTTTAGCCCAAGTGAAAAAAGAGCAAAATCAAATTCGCCAACATACAAAAGTATTAAAACATTACACTGAATTAGAAGAATTGAATCAATACCCAGAACCAGTGCAAAAACTTTTGAAAAAATTTGCACGAATTAAAGCGGATAAATTAGTGAAAATGATTCTGTAATGCTGAATAATACTTTTTAGACCTAATAATAAAGCCTTGTGAAAACAAGGCTTTACTCTTTCAGTTAAAAGACATTAACTTAATAACGCCTGCGCAGCTGCGATCACAACAGACACCGCTTTTTCTTCCGTTTGTTTCATTGTTGCTTCATTTGGAATTTCTTGCTGAGTGCGGTTTACAATCACGCCCGCAACCATCCCAGCACGCAAACCTAATGCGCTACACATGGTAAACAATGTTGATGATTCCATCTCATAGTTCATCACATTCAAATCTTGCCATTGTTTAAGTAGACCTTGGTAATCACGATATACTTTACCGCTATAGGTATCATAACGTTCTTGACCTGGATAGAATGTATCAGATGATGCAGTTACGCCTACATAAGGCTCGATACCTTTTGCTTTCGCTGCATTATAAAGTGCGGTTGTACATTCAAAGTTTGCCACAGCGGGATATTCTAATGGTGCGAAATGACGGCTTGCGCCATCTAAGCGAACAGAAGCGGTTGTGATAAGAACATCACCTACATTAATATGTGGTTGAATTGCACCCGTTGTACCGATACGCAAGAAAGTGCGAACACCAAGTTGAGCAAGTTCTTCTACACAAATTGATGTTGATGGCCCACCAATCCCCGTAGAACATACCACAACAGGTTGTCCATTGAGGTAGCCTAACCATGAAGTAAATTCACGCGTGCTAGCCAGAAACTCTGGATTATCAAGTTGTTTAGCAATACGCTCACTACGCGCAGGATCGCCAGGAACAATAGCGAGTGTTGCCCCTTTCAATTGGGATTTTGTGAGGTTTAGGTGGAATACGTCTGACATAATAAATCTCCTTATTGCCATTTAACGTGATGATTTCACCCTGAGGTGAAATCAGATTTTTGAATAAATAAAAGCACGTGAGTATTTTTCGAAAATACAACTTTATCTCTTAAGCGCGCCCATTATTCCTCTCATAATTTGCTTGGTAATTTGATTTCGAATATTTCGCCCTACAGACTGCGCAACACTATTTACTATTTGCTCAGTTGGCGATAATTTTTCACCGCGCTTTTGCGTACCAAAAATCATTCGGCTCAAACTACCTAAGAATCCGTTTTCTTCTTCCGCTTGGGCTTGCTCTGCTTGTTTTTGTTGTACCGCAGCTAAATCCGCTTGAGCAGTTAATACTTCAAAGGCAGATTCATTATCTACATATTCTTTATAATACGCATAAAGATCATCATCTTTCACCCAAGCATTACGTTCGTCTGTCGTTAATGGTGAAAGCTGACTTTTTGGCGGATAGATATAGGCAATTTCAACCGGCGTTGGCATGCCTTTTTCATCTAAAAATGATACCAATGCTTGGCCCACTCCAAGGGTTGAAATGGTCTCGACGACATTCACTGATGGGTTTGCTCGGAAAGTTTCTGCAGCTGATTTCACGGCTTTTTGATCGCGAGGAGTAAATGCACGAAGAGCGTGTTGAACACGGTTACCTAACTGGCCTAATACTGTATCTGGCAAATCAAGTGGGTTCTGCGTGACAAAATAGATTCCCACACCTTTAGAACGAATCAAACGCACAACTTGTTCTACTTTTTCCACGAGTACGCTCGGCGCACCATCAAACAATAAGTGTGCTTCATCAAAAAACATAACAAATTTAGGTTTATAAGGGTCACCCACTTCTGGCAGTTGTTCAAAGAGTTCTGCCATCAACCATAATAGAAATGCGCTATACATTCTTGGGGAATTAATCAATTTTTCAGAATTGAGTACATTTATCACCCCTCGCCCATCGTGAGTTTGCATCCAATCATCTAGATTCAATGCTGGCTCACCAAATAAATTTGTGGCGCCTTCATTTTCAAGTGTCAGTAATGCTCGTTGGATTGCACCAACACTTGCAGTAGAAACATTGCCATACTCAACTTGGAAGGTTTTCGCATTCTCTGCAACATATTTCAGCATTGCACGAAGATCTTTTAAATCAATGAGCAATAAACCTTTATCATCTGCCACACGAAATACGAGGTTTAATAATCCTTCTTGCGTAGCGTTTAGATTCAATAAACGAGAAAGCAACAACGGCCCCATTTCAGAAATAGTTGTTCTAAGAGGAATGCCCGTTTGGCCAAAAACATCCCAAAAAGAAACAGGATAGCCATTGAGATAACTTTCATTGCCTAACCCGAACTGCTCAATTCGTTCCGCAATTTTTCCCTGAAATTGACCGCTCTTTACTAAGCCAGAAAGATCGCCTTTTACGTCTACTAAAAATACCGGAACCCCATCATCACTGAAGGCTTCTGCCATTTTACGTAATGTGACAGTTTTACCCGTACCTGTTGCGCCAGCAATAAGTCCATGGCGGTTAGCCATTTTGGCCGTGATGCCTAGGATTTTACCTTGTTCTGTGCGAGAGAGATCGTATTGCATAAATGAATATCCTTTTATTTTTGGTTGTAACGAATAATAAGTAAAAAAAGAAGTGCGGTCAAAAAGTTAAACGTTTTCGGTTATAATTCCACGAAAATTTTTTCTAGAACAATAAAAAAGTAAAATGAATGCAAAAATTTTGGTCATAAAAGTGGGTCAAGTTCAAACCCTAACCTTTTCAGATGGAAGCGTATACGAAAGCGCAATTCGTAAGAAAACCGTACAATCAGTAAAAATTCATCCTCTTGGAGCTGAAGGGAATGATGTCGGTTTAAAAAAACATCATGGTGGTGTAGATAAATCTCTCTTTTTTATGTCGGCAGATTCTTTTAATGAATTAAATGCTTTATTAAATAAAGATTTTTCTTATATGGAAACTGCTACATACGGAGAAAATTTTGTTGTGTCAGGCTTGAATGAAGACAATGTCTGCATTGGCGATCGTTATCAAATCGGGTCAACAATTTTAGAAGTATCTCAGCCACGTAAACCTTGTGAGCGTTTATCAAAAAATACGGAAAACGAAGAGACTCGCGATATTGTTTATCAAACTGGGCTCAGTGGATGGTATGTTCGCGTCATTGAAACAGGAGAAATTAGACAAGGTGATGAATTAAAATTGCTCGCGCGCCCTTATCCGCAAGTAACAATTCGCCATTTAAATCGCTTGTTATCCGCCCCCGAAAATGAAGCTGAACTAGAAGCGGCATTAGAGATTGAAGTATTAGCTGAGGCCTTTAAACGCTCAATTCGATCGCAAGTATCGAAATTCAAACAATAGGTATAAATATGTCAGAAATTTCAACCGCACTTTCAGAAGACTGTCCATGTCAATCTGGTCATCAGTACGCAGATTGTTGTGGAAAATTTCATTTAAGACAAGCGTTTCCCGAAACGGCAGAACAACTCATGCGTTCACGTTATACGGCTTATGTTTTAAAAAATATACCTTATATTGTTGCAACAACTGTGCCAAGCCAACAAACTTTGTTAGAGACTCATCTATTGCAAGAATGGGCTGACAATACTACATGGCTAGGGTTAGAAATCCTAAAAACAGAAAATCTCACAAAAACTCAAAGTGCGGTGGAATTTAAAGCTATTTTTCAAGGCGAAGAGGGAGAACTAGCTCATGAAGAACGGTCAATTTTTGTGAAAATTGAAAATCGTTGGTATTTTGTGGATCCGACCGTATCCTTGCCTACAATGAAACAACCTTGTGTATGTGGTTCCGGTAAAAAATTTAAACATTGCTGTGGGGGATTTTTATGATTTCATTGAAACAATTTAGCCTGCTCTTTTGGAAACGTTTTTCAGAAAATAAACTCAACCAAGCTGCTGGCGCACTAACTTACAGCACGATGCTTGCTATCGTGCCAATGGTGATGGTGATTTTTTCTATATTCTCTGCCTTTCCTGTATTCAATGAAGTCACTGGAGAATTGAAAGAAATGATTTTCACCAATTTTGCGCCATCAGCGAGTGATATGGTAGGTGAATATATCGATCAATTCGTCTCAAACTCAAAGAAAATGAGTGCGGTGGGAATTGTGAGTTTAATTGCCGTTGCCTTGATGCTAATTAATAACATCGACCGAACCCTCAACAGCATTTGGCATGATACAAGTATTCGTCCTATTTTTACCTCTTTCGCGATTTACTGGATGATTCTGACTTTTGGACCTCTCCTTATAGGTACAAGTATAGGGATTAGCTCTTATATAAAAGTGGTATTTGAACAATCAGAAACGCTTTCTCTCGGTGTGAAATTGCTCAGTTTACTCCCATTCTTTTTCACATGGTTTATTTTCACATTAATTTATACCATCGTGCCAAATAAGAAAGTGGATATCAGATATTCTGCTTGTGGTGCACTTATTGCTGCTATTTTCTTTACACTCGGTAAACAAGCCTTTACTTGGTACATCACCACATTCCCTTCTTATCAACTAATCTATGGCGCAATGGCAACATTACCGATTATGCTATTGTGGATTCAGATTAGCTGGCTAGTTGTGTTGGTCGGGGCACAATTATCTGAAGTATTAGGCGAATTAAAAGAATAAGAATAGAAAGACCGATTTATCACAATCGGTCTTTTTTATTTAGCTATTTTGCAATCTTTAAGGTTTGATAGAGATAATGACGATAGTCATTCACGAATTCAGGATTAGAGGAATCTTCCAATTTTCCGTGACTTAGTTTACACATTGCCATATTCGCTTTCATAAATTCATCTTCTGCTGATAATCCAGCTACATTCATCAAGACGCCTCCGGCAAAAGCGAGATCTAAAAAACGTTGCTCTTGCTTAAATTGACTCGCACAATTACTTCTTACAACAAATTGAGTCACATAATCGGGCTGAGCATAATCTCCTTTCTTCGGAGGGATAACATTATCAAATGCCACCTGGTGATCACCGAAATAACCTAGAACAAAAGGCTTCTTACGTTCATGTAAATAGTTATTCATTCCTTCAATCGCTTCATTCAAGGCGACAATACGTTGAGTATAGTCATTCAATGCTGAAATACTTTTAGCCCCTAAATTAGGCATTTGAAGATTAAATGTATTTTCCATGCCCAATTCGTATGGACCATGTTCACGCATAGTCAACACATAAACAAACATCGGCTGATCTACATTTTCTAATTCAGGATGCTGCTTTTCCAAAATCATTCGAGTGTACTTCATCATTTCTTCACTACTAATATCCCAAAGATTTTTACTAATAGGTGCAGGATAACCAAGATCTTGTGGCTGTAACATCAAATCAAAACCGAAATGATCATAAGCTGATTTTGCATTGTAGTTGCCTTTTGTAAAAGGCGACAAAGCAACACAAAAATATCCTTGAGCTTTTAGATTTTTCACTAAGCCAGATTGCAAGTGCGGTACAACAGAATAAAAAACACCACTTGCTAACGCCCCAAAATCGGTCGAGGGCACACCAGCTAAAAAAGCAAATTCTGATTTCCACGTTGCGCCAGCAAAAGTATGTACACGCAACGGCGAAGCAAATACTGTATCATTTTGAGGTTCAAACATGGAAAGTGCTGGAATAGATTGCTGACTAAAAGCAAATTGATGAGGGTTCAGCGTGGATTCCATTAATGTCACAACAATATCAGGTTTTGTTTCAGATAGGTTGTTTGTATCAGATGAAAGTGCGGTCATTTTTTCAATAAAATTTTGGCTATTGCCATCAAAATTTGGCACTTTGAAAAAAATACCGCGGCAAGACATTGGTAAATTCAAAAACACATCGCGACCATCATCGGGCAAAGAATCTAACCAAACTTGCACCGCACTTGGCTTTTTAGAATAATGCCACATCAAGCTAAAGCTAACGATAAACAATAACGCCCCAATGCTGTTACCTAATAGCCCTAAAGACTCGACATCATTAAAACCAAAAATCGCATAACCTAATAACGCAATTAGCCCAATAACGCCAAACAATGCACCTTTATAATGAATTAAGGTTTCCCAATTTCGCCAATCTACCACAAGAAAGAAATCTGAAATTAGCAAAGGCTGTTTGTAATAATGAATTTTTAAACGGTGAAATAACATCAGTACCACAAAAAGCACAGATGAAAAATTTAAAGCACGTTGCCATTGGCCGGAAACCATAAGCATGCCACCAAATAAAAAAGTAAAAAGCGTAATAGCAAAGAAATAAGTCCAACGATAATGGGAGTTTACGATAAAAATCACTGCCGCAATCGTGAATAAAGCTAAGAAAATATAAGCGATCATGAATTTTCCCTATGATGTATAACAGACTAAAATGAGACATGACAATGTTTGCGCACTTTATCACGTAAACGTAATAGATTGAACGGGAAAAGAAAATTATTTGGAGAATTTGAAAATAAAGTGGTGGGCGATACCGGTCTCGAACCAGTGA
>NZ_JH591082.1:131869-138461 GCF_000242295.1 Haemophilus sp. oral taxon 851 str. F0397 | reverse complement strand
GAGGTGCTCTCCCAACTGAGCTAATCGCCCGATAATATTAAGGCAAAACCTTAAATTTTCGGTTTATTTAAACACTTTTAAGTGGTGGGCGATACCGGTCTCGAACCAGTGACCCCCTCCTTGTAAGGGAGGTGCTCTCCCAACTGAGCTAATCGCCCTTAATGTTGTGGGTTGGCATTATAGGGAGAATGCATTTTCAGTCAATACCTTTTTATTAAATTTTGTTTAATTGTCGTAAAAATAAGCATAAAATCCGCTTTTTTATTTAGAAGTCAAACAAGTCGTAGTAGAATAACGACTAATATTTTATTGAAGATAGGTTATAAAAATGAAACTAGATGCTCCTTTTAATTTAGATCCAAATGTAAAAGTGCGTACTCGTTTTGCGCCTAGCCCTACAGGTTATTTACATGTAGGTGGCGCACGTACCGCACTTTATTCTTGGTTATACGCAAAACATAATAACGGCGAATTTGTATTACGAATTGAAGACACTGATTTAGAGCGTTCAACACCAGAAGCAACTGCTGCAATTATTGAAGGAATGGAATGGTTAAATCTTCCTTGGGAACATGGCCCTTATTACCAAACTAAACGCTTTGATCGTTACAACCAAGTTATCGATGAAATGATTGAACAAGGCCTAGCATATCGTTGCTATTGTACTAAAGATCGCTTAGAAGAACTTCGTCATACTCAAGAACAAAATAAAGAAAAACCACGTTATGACCGTCACTGCTTGTACGATCACAGCCACTCTCCAGATGAACCGCATGTTGTACGTTTCAAAAACCCAACTGAAGGCTCGGTTGTATTTGATGATGCCGTACGTGGTCGCATTGAAATCAGCAACAGTGAGCTTGATGATCTTATTATTCGTCGTACAGACGGTTCGCCAACTTATAACTTCTGTGTAGTTGTAGATGACTGGGATATGGGAATCACACACGTTGTGCGTGGAGAAGATCATATCAACAACACGCCACGTCAAATTAACATTTTAAAAGCCATTGGAGCCCCAATTCCAACCTATGCGCACGTTTCCATGATTAATGGAGATGATGGTCAAAAATTATCTAAACGACATGGTGCAGTGAGCGTAATGCAATATCGTGATGATGGTTACTTACCGGAAGCTTTAATCAACTATCTTGTGCGTTTAGGCTGGGGACATGGCGACCAAGAAATTTTCAGTCGCGAAGAAATGATCAATTATTTTGAATTAGATCACGTTAGCAAATCAGCTAGCGCATTTAATACCGAAAAATTACAATGGTTGAATCAACATTATATCCGCGAATTACCGCCAGAATATGTGGCTAAACATCTTGAATGGCATTACAAAGATCAAGGCATTGATACAACCAATGGTCCTGCATTAACTGAAATAGTCACCATGCTTGCGGAACGTTGCAAAACCTTAAAAGAAATGGCTAGCTCAAGCCGCTACTTCTTTGAAGAGTTTGAAACCTTTGATGAAGCCGCAGCGAAAAAACATTTCAAAGGCAATGCTGCTGAAGCACTAGCAAAAGTAAAAGAAAAATTAACCGCACTTTCTAGCTGGGATTTACATTCTACTCACGAAGCCATTGAGCAAACGGCTGCTGAACTAGATGTAGGCATGGGTAAAGTTGGCATGCCATTACGTGTCGCTGTGACAGGTTCTGGTCAATCTCCATCAATGGATGTTACCCTAGTCGGTATCGGCAGAGATCGCGTACTTGCACGCATTCAGCGTGCTATTGATTTTATTAATGCACAAAATGCTTAATATTTAATCGGATAACAAACGCATAATAAAATCGTATTGACAGCCACATAGTCAAATTTTATTATGTCGCTGTCTTTTATGGGGATATAGCTCAGTTGGGAGAGCGCTTGAATGGCATTCAAGAGGTCGTCGGTTCGATCCCGATTATCTCCACCAAATTAATAAAGCAAGGTAAATCACTTTGCTTTTTTTGTATTTAAAAATCAGTATTTTAGCGCATTTTGGCACTCAATTTAACGCATAGTAACGCATAATGATCTGCACCCCAAAAGTTGGACTAAATAACCAACTAACTAAGTTTCAGATTTTTTATGACCAAATACAACACTCTTTTCAAACAACAAGTCATCGAATTTTATCTTCAAAATAGTAAAAATCGTTCACTTACTCGTAAACATTTTCAACTTGCCAGTAGAACATTGCGACATTGGATTAACCAATTTAATAATAGTGGAATCAATGGGTTAGCTGTGCTGGGGAAGAAGAGAAATTACTCACCTGAATTTAAACTTAACGTGATACAAGCGGTTAAAAATGGGCAGTTTTCTGCAGAAACAGCCTATTTATACTTTGGCATTGCCAATTCAAGTGAGATTAACCGATGATTGCAAGCCTTTGAAAAACAAGGTATAAACGGCTTAATCTCCAAATCTAAAGGTCGCCCAATCATGCAACCGAAATATTCTAAAATGCCACCTAAACCGAAAACACGAAAGGAAGAACTAGAATTGGAAAACTTGCGTCTTCGTGCGGAGAACGCAATCCTAAAAAAGTTGCAGGAGCTCAACCAACAACAAATGTAGAAAAAGCCGCTATCGTAAAGGCATTGCGCCTTCATTTTCCACTGTCCATTTTATTAGATTTAATCGGCTTGGCACGCAGTGTTTTCTTCTATCACTTGAAGACGAAAAACGATAAAAATGTAGCATTATTACAACCATGATCTCATTCAGGGGAAACTAAAAGGACTAAGCCCTATGGAGTACAGAACTTAGTCCTTAATTTAACAGTCTAACTTTTTGGGGGCAGATCAAAACCCACCTTTTTTAGATATTTAACTATATAAATTAGAAGCGATAAGATGCGCCTAAATTATATCGAATATCACGATAATTATGCGTTCCCATGTAATAGCCTACATTTGTCCATACGGAAAGATTATCTGTGATATGCCATTTATCAATCCCGACCTCAATATTTTTAAGATCTTTTATCCCTTTAATTGAAATCGCTTTTTCATCAGTTACTACACTTGTTTGATTGGTATGATGCCACCAATTTAATGCCAAATAAGGTTCGCCATGATTTGGGTGATTTAATGATTGTTGGTAAAAACGCACACCCAAACGTGTAACGAAATAACGAGGATTTAACACATCCAATTCTTCACCCATATCTGGTTTATGGAAGTGATTGTAAATAACCTGACCTTGTGGCTGAACGTAATAAGCATAATTATCTGTTTTGTTTAATAATTTATTGTATCCAGCCTCTAATGAAGCTTGAAGTGCGGTCGTTTTATAATCCGATCTTCCATCACTTGTATTCACTTTAGTTTTTAAGCGATTCACTTGGATCCAGCTATCAACATACCAGTTTGGTTTTTCCCATGTTGCGTAGAGCCCTAGAGAATATCCCTTTGAGATACTGCGTACTCTTTCATCATCTTCAACCAAATAAGTTTCTGATTTTTGACGCCCTAAACTCACATAGGCACCAGCTGTAAATTTGTTGGTTCCCTTGTTATATTTCAACGCATCATAGCCCAACTGTAGGGTATCTGAATGAGCATCGGCTTTTGAATCTACGCCATTAAGCTGATACTTCGTATTATGATGATAAACCCTTACCCAAGCTGTATGCTCCTCTGGTAATTTATCTTTCGCTACGCGATCATGGAATGTGTGAGTAAACAAATTTTGACTTGCCGCAAAGCCCGACACAATTCCCGCGACTTCCTTACGAAAAGTTGGGAGTTGTTCCAAATACCAGTTACTATAGCCACCATCATTTGCCACGTTATAAAACTTATACTTGTAGCGACCATATTTGTATTCAACGAGAGAAAACGCATTTTCATCCGATGATTGGGTTTGAACCAATTTCACTCGATTTTTCATTTTAGCCTCTAATTTTTTGGGATCCATAAAGGCAATTTTAGTTGTGCCACTTGCTTTTCCACCAACCTTAAGTAAATCAAACTCAGTTTCGCCCGCACTTGCATCGACATTCATTTTTAATAGGCTTTTTTCTCCAGCGCCAGTATAGTCCCCTGAAGTCACAAATTTTGTGCCTTGAAGACCATTATTAAATTCAATGGTGCCACTATTTTTAACATTGCCTGAAGTAGTTAACATACCTGTTAAACTCACTTTTCCTTCATTAGTAAAGTTTCCATTTACTTCAGCGTTAGACGTAACATTAATAGTACTACTATCTGTATTTGTTACTTCTGGGCTAATTAATTTTTTATCTGCCAATTCAACATTAGCTTCATTAAAAGTGATCGATTTGTCAAATTTAGCGTCAGATTCCTTAATCGCCCATTTCCCTTGCATTTCTAAATGCTCAAAACCAACATATTTATCCATACCGGCTTCAAGATTATGAAGCTCACTATTTTTATTTCTGCTCACGACAAGAGTTTCGTTGCTTCCATTAGCCTTCAACACACCAGCAATATTTGTATCTTCATTAACGATAACCCGAGTTGGAGCTGATTTTCTGTTGATACTTGACCCCATTAAAACTATAGAATGTTTTAAATCTACAGTTAATAGGTCACTATCCTGTCCATTATCCTTGATATCTAATAAGGCATCACCACGATTAACAATCAAGCCTTTCCCTGCGTTAACATTCAACGAATCTATGCTACCAGAGTTTATAAAATATCCATCTTTGAACTTCATATTTAAGGTTCCAGATACCGTTCCAGTATTTTCTCCCTGCAAATTTTCCGTGTTAATTTTGGTTGTATTGGTTAAAAATTCATCTATATAGTAATTATAATTAGACTTTGTCTCCTTATCTGGCTTTTTAGGAAGATTATCAAATTCTTTTCCACGCGCCTTGATAAATTCATCTATTGTCATTGGTGGTTTTAAAGATCTTTCAAAATTATATAGATCTATCTTAAACAGCTCCTCTGTTTCAACCATCTCCTCACTACATCCTGTAGTACCATCAACATTAATATAACACTCTATACCTCCTATGCTAATAGCGTCCTTAGGAGTATATGGATTAATCCAAGGTCCAGAAGAATATTCGTCTATAAATTTTTTATAATCTTTATAAGGCAAACGTTTTTCAGTACCATATTTCTTGGCAATATATTCATCTTTAGCCGCAATAAATTCATCTCTTTTTTTGAATTTATCACGATAAAACTCGTCTTCATATTTACGATATTTCTCTTGTATATAATCCTTAATGAGGGCTTGATCATAATGCCCTCTTCCTGCTTTAATAAACTCATCAATCGTCATAGGGGTATCATTTCTTGGGCCCATTACGCCTTTATTAGAAAAAATAAGAGTGCCTGCACCAATTGAAGAGTTAGACACTAAAGCATTTTCCTTATTTAAAAAAGTAACACGTTCTCCATAAAAATTAAATTTATCTAACATACTACCCGAACCTTCATTCTCTAATATTAAATTACCTGACGAAATCACATTCTTTATATTTCGTTGGTCCGGAGCAAAATTGCCTGGATGCTCCCTAGAGGCTAGTGACGTTATCTTACCTTTATTCTTGAAATAAAAATCTTCTGATGAATGAAGATATATCGCATGTGCTGTCTCGTTAGGTCCTTTTCCAGTGATATTTCCATTATTTTCAATATAAGCGAGATGTTCCACTCCTGGCTTTCCTGAAGTTCGATAATACCATTGATCAGTAAAAACTTCTGCACCAGATGCGAGCTTAGTATTGTTAATCAACTTCAAATTATTAACTTTATGATCTCCACCCCCTACATGAAACAGATAACTGCCTCCACTTTCGTTAGGCGTATCAAAAATCCCTGATATATTTTGATTTTCCTTTTTCGTAAGACTGAACTGATTGTCTTTAAAAGTATCATATGTAAGTTTTTCTTCTTTTTCCTTAATATCCTTAACGGCCTTATCTATATCATCTGCAATAGATTTTTTTCTAGCCTCATATCCTTCATTGTTAAGAGGTAAAGGTTTATTTTCTTCCGAATTAACATCTTGTGCATAAGCAAAAAAAGAAAGGCAAGAAAAAAGTGAGGCTTGAACAAACTTAGCTATAAATGATTTATGTAATTTCATGATTTTATTATCCTTGTTTGCGTTATCAAAAAGGGGGAAGATCAAGGTTATTGTCTGAATTTTATCGTAAGACTGTCCCATGGACATCGATTGATACAGTAGCCATCGCTTGATACACAATCAATACTGATGTAATGGAAAGTGCGGTTCGTTTTGAAACTGTTTTTGATGACCATTCTAAAATGGGACATTATATTTCAAAGATGATAGAGATAAAGAATCTTTACAATTCTTTACATTTCTAGTGAAAGAAACTATTAGGTTTTACTATAACTAAACTTTCAATTTTTCCACCGCACTTTGGGATTAACCTAGCGTTGCTAAAATAATTTGCTCTTGATCAATATGAATCCAAACCTGTTGTCCGATTTGCCATTGATTCGGCTGGTGGACTGTGGCACAAAATTCAATGTCGCTGTCAGCAAATTGAAGGATGGCTTCTTCTTCATTGAGTGATTTGATATTTACAGGGAACTGTCTTGTAGGATATGAAAAGCGTGTTCTTGCGTACGTTCT
Source organism: Haemophilus sp. oral taxon 851 str. F0397 (assembly GCF_000242295.1). Classification (NCBI taxonomy): domain Bacteria; kingdom Pseudomonadati; phylum Pseudomonadota; class Gammaproteobacteria; order Pasteurellales; family Pasteurellaceae; genus Haemophilus; species Haemophilus sp. oral taxon 851. The sequence goes on along the minus strand of NZ_JH591082.1, from coordinate 131,873 downwards.
AATA
>NZ_JH591082.1:131484-131859 GCF_000242295.1 Haemophilus sp. oral taxon 851 str. F0397 | reverse complement strand
CGTGTTCTTGCGTACGTTCTAATAAATCATAAAGTTGTAACAAACGTTCGGCATAAGTGGTAAGTGCTGTACCTTCGCCATTTTACTGATGGACGAACCACTTTCTGCCCTTTATGTTCCCCGCAAACGCGAGCTAATGCAATATTTGGAACGTCTTTCTAAAGAAATTAATATCCCGATTTTATATGTTACACATAGCTTGGACGAACTGTTGCGTTTAGCTGATCGTGTTGTGCTGATGGAAAACGGCATTGTGAAAGCCTATGACAGCGTAGAAAAAATTTGGAATAGTGCTATTTTTGCTCCTTGGAAAGGGGAAAGTGAACAGAGCAGTGTGCTCACCTTGCCCGTTCATTTGCATAATCCACCTTATAA